>CAMDHO010000034.1 GCA_945898205.1 Chlamydia trachomatis
AAGTTGATTACGCTCCGAAGACTGGAAATGCATAGGTATAGTCCATTAAAAAAGAATCTACTTTAAATGGATGGCGATATTTTTTCTAGAGAGAATATATGGATAACTTCCTAGGCGACCTCCTCAAAAGAGGGAGTCTGACCAGTTACAAATTAAATTGAGTAGGTTGTGGTAATTGTGCATTGTTGATCATTGTTTCTCTCTTTTTTTGTTTAAATTACGTTTAAAGTTGTTTACATGACAATTATATGTTAAATTTTAATTTTAATTCAAGTTGTTTTTTTAATTTTTTAATGTATAAATTAGAGTCTTGTGATTATTGAACTAAAAATCGCAAATGTCATAATTTGAATGTTTTATAGACAGAGTAATTATCATGACAGAAAAAGACCTGAAAAAGATAAAAGTCATACAGCTTTTGCAGAGAGAGTAAATAACATAAGTTCAAACGGTTAAACGATTAGATGCCGAGGGGAGAAGTACGTAACATGATAAAAAGTTTAGAGATAAGGGGGTTGTATCAAAAACGGCTAGAAAAACCTTCCAATCATAAATTTCCTGGAGACGTTAAGTCTAAGGCGTTAGAACTTTAAAGACACCATAACATGGTTTTGAACCTACTCCAGCTTCGGAAAATTTGGTAAAAAGCTTCACATTAAAATGGCTGTAGAATTAGTTCGTAAGCTAATGATGTCTAATAAACTGAGGGGGCTAGAGGAGAAGGTAACTCTATGGTAAATCAAGCTTGCCTCAAGCGATCCTTGCTTTGTTGAATCAAGGCCATTACTTCTCGATGTGCAGCTTTTGCTTCCTTTGTATGGTTCCCGTGTTTCAACACAGCTAGCCGGGAACGTTCCTTCCCGGCTTTAGTCCTTGGTCCATTGGAAGTTCCTCCATGCATATGGCATGTTTCTTTCCCTCGAATAGCCCATTTTAGACACTGTTTCTTTGATCTTTTACTTTTTGCTGTGCACTGCGTCATAGTGATCCATGGGGTTCAATTCTCGAAATTTTTCTTAGGCCCCTTCCCGGAAGAGGAATGGGAGAGGTTTTGGGTGACTATTGCCTGTCCTTCATTATGAACATGGACGACCTGTATCGTTTGCTGTCCGCCTGAGCGATACTTTATCACCGTTTGCATGGTTTGATTGGCGGTATTCAGGAGCTTATTGGCCAAAATAAGAAGCCTTTCCTCGTGATAGAATCCCTGGTCGGGTAAATTTGCATGTCTCAAGCATTTCATGCCCGAATCCTGAAGGGTGAGGAATTGACCGAGTAGCATGGCTTCAGTTTCATCTTTTGGTCGTAAGGCGGGGAGTAAGGTGGATATCCCATTTAATCGAGTCTCTGGGCTGTCAGATGCCATCCCATATGCTGCGTTTTTGATAATTTTCTCTCCTACATCTATATCAAAGGAACCGCTCGCATTTTTTAATGCGGTCTTGAGCTTTTTTTCATCACATTGGCTCCCATCGGATAGCTCGATTCCATCAAACTCGCTTTTTTGGGTCTTTTGATTGAATTTGTATCTCCACTTAAGGAAAGGTTCCGAATCGTCACTCGGTTGAGTTTCTTGAGGAACAGTTATTTCCTGTCTTTTTTCTATCTCGTATTTTTCACTCATAAATTACCTCTGTATGTTAATGGTGTTGGTATACCTATCAGATGTTTTAATCAGGGGAATTCTGGTTCTGTCCGCGGACGTCCTCGGACGGATCGTAAGGAGGGGTAAATGCAATGCCATTGTAGTACCTCTCCCTAGCACCATTTTCTTGGGGCCGAGTTATGTAAATTTCCGGAAAAGCTGCTCGAAAGTTTTTACCGAAAGATTGCACGTTTCCTCCATGAGAATAACCATTAGAGGAGCACCAATCTCGCCAAGCGTGGAATAGCGTATCTACAGGCATTTTTTTTTGCGGATGGATAATGCATCTTTCTGAAAAGAAGGCTTTGATCGGGCTGGCTATTGCTAGGAGTTCTTCGATGTTTTGCTCTGAAGACTTGGGTTGGATAAATTTCCCGCGTTTCTGCAAGCGAGAAAATCCTTCTAACGCCCATAGCAAAATTCCAGGAAGTTCTCTGCAAAGACGATCAAAAAGTGTAGGATCTTCTTTCCCAAGCCAACTTCTTTGGAGGCTTAGAACTATGTAACGATTTACCAAAGCCCCGCTGGCATCTTTCATGTCGGGAAGCTCATTAGACATCATTACGATGCGTGTGGAGAGCTGTGCGGTTAAAGAGGGGAGGAATTTGCGATTTACGGTGAGAGGATCTTGACCACTGATAGAAAGGAGTCGTTCAATGATGATATTATTTCCCTTTCCTCCCAGCCTGACATCAGAGATTAGGGCGAGCATTTTATTTAAGAAGGGTTGAAGCCCAAATTCTCCTCCAAGACTTGAAACGGTAGGTCCGATCACGTTGAAGACTCCTAATAGCTTGGTTAAGACTTTTCCGATAGTTCCTTTACCGGCTCGAGGAGGGCCTATGATGAGCAAAATTTTATGCTGCTTAGCATCTTGAGTCAATAGATAGCCTGCCCATTCTTGGAGAGACTCTTGACTTTCCAAATCTTCCGTCCAGATGTTTTGAAGAAACTCAAGCCACTCTTGAGGTTGAGGGGCATTTGGATCAAAACCAAAGTCCAGAGAGTTTACGTTGAAAAGCAGAGGCGTATGAGGGATTAGTGGAGTTGTAGGGTTTTCCATCCACTTCTCTAAGTCAAGTAATCCATTTTGAAAGCAAATGAGGTATTGAGGGTCAGGCTCTTTTCTCCCATCAAGCCAAATAGATCCATTAGCGGGGTTGTGATTTTGGTGGCAGATCGCTTTAAGGGCATCAATGATTTGATCGACTTTGAATTTATTGGGGTTGAAGTTTTCCAGGGTTCCCTCTTTAGTGAGTTTTTTAGCAGGACGTAAAAATCCGTAAATGATCTGTCTTATTTCTCCTTCTTGTAGCTCGATGTATTTTGTGCCATCCCATTGCCAGAATATATCAGCGCAGTAATGTAGAGTTCTTGTTTCTGAAGAGAGAAACTTCTCTTTGATCAGATCATCAGCAATTAAAAGGGGGGCTTGAGCATCAAATGCCTTTTCTCCTGAATCAGAGGTTAGGTGTAAAAGTTTATTTCTAAGTTGTTCTACCGTTTCATTCATTTCTTCTAGGGCGAGCTGCCTCTTATGGAATTCTCTTTCAATTTTGAGTGTTTCTTCGTTTTTTCCTTCCTCCTCCGGAGGTTCAGAAAAATCTTCCGGTCGAAGATCGGTGTCATAGAGATAGACATCTGTTAGCAGTTGCTTACTCTCTTGATAAGCCTCTTTTTCTAGAATGTCTATGCGAGTTTGAAGATCTGTAATTTTGGGATCGGTTTGGATTAGCCCTTTTGGCATAGACAAGATTTGAGTGGTAACCTCGATGTTTGCTTCTTGAAAGGCCTTCTGGACATCTTCTTGCTTTGCAAAAGGACATAGCCATCCGTGATACGGGGTATTCCAGCTACAGTTAAGCAATTTAATGCGACTTTTTAATCCTTTTCCCAAGCCGTGAGGAGTTCTAAATACAGCAAAGCATTCTTTTTCATTTGATTGCTCTTGCGAGATCGGAGTCTTTTGGTCTATATTGGAGGTCATAAAGTTTATTCCTTTGACCGTCTTTTATTGAGATGAGGGGCGGTCTTTTGTTTTTTATAATGGATTATTTGATGAACCCTGAGCTGTGAATTCCTAAATTTTAGAGTGTTCATCGATATAGGAAAGAAAGGCCTGTTCATCTAGAAGAATTTTTCTTCCCAGTTTTTTGACAACACGGCCGTTAAAATTGTCTTTGTTGGTGAAAATTAGATGACGAATGCCGCCTTCTGGGATGACTGGATACTTTTCTAGCCATTGTTTGAGGGAGAGGAAGTTTTTTGAACGAGGATCGAATGTTACAGACATATTTGCTCCTGATAATTGTAAGGTTTTGTCTTGTCTTACAATTATCCGTGGAGCAAGGTAATATATTAAAGGAAACGCGCTTATCGGACTTTATTCTTATCTCAAATGGATCGGCGTAATAATTCTTAATAGCCTTGCCAATTTACTTGCTTTGGCAAAGACCTTTCTGATTTGACTTGGATCGAAATGAGATCCCTTTTTATTGCGAAATATGTACGTATCCGTATTTTTTGCGAGTATTGCTAAACGATCAAAAAGTTCATCTGGAATGCCGAACCCAAACATAGTTGGTCCTTGAATTTTGTGAGAGTAAAAGGTCACTACATTATAACCAACTGATTGGTCTAGATCTTCTTTTTTTAGGCGTAGAACTGATTCTAGTGAAATAATAGGAGGTTCTTTCCTCTTTTCATGCTTTTCCCGTTCTTCGTACATTTCTCTATTTAAGTACCGCATGAGTCTGCCTATCAATTCAAACGTCGGATTAATTTTTTTAAGAACAGGAAAAAATATTTTGGCTTCATCATCGGTAAGAAAATCTTCTCTTTTATGCTTGTATTTACCGGTGTGATCCTTAGAAGGTTTTTCATTAGGATGTTTTAAAAATGTCTGAAATGATTGTAAAATGTGAAACATTCTAGATCTTGCTTCCGTTGTTTTTTTCGAAGGAAGGTTATAGGCGCGATTTAAAACCTCTGCGCTTGTTTTTGCAAATTCTTCTAAAGAGATTCTGGGATCGAGAACGTTTTCTTCAATAAGTCGGTTGAAAATTATTCGATACTGCGTTGTAGTTGTACCGGCGGAATGCAGGGCAATAAATAGGTTAATTGCCTTATCAAGAGTATCTGTTCTTTGTAAATTAACGTTTTCTCTTACATGTGAACTTAAACCTGTGATCCAAAAAAATGGAATATCATTCTTTTCACAAATCGCCTTAATTTCAGCTAAAGAAGTCTCTGAAGGATCGATTAATCTTGGAATTTCAAAGCCCTCTTCCACTTCAATTTCTTCAGATACGTAATCATCGGGATTATTATCTGGATGGTATTTTGGCATTAATGCAACTTTTTTGCCTTTCCAGTATCCCAATAGGTAACCGGCTTTACAAATTTTCTTTTTTACTTTCATCCGAAAATCTCCTCATTCATTTTTTCTACTACTTTGGAAAGATGCTTTTGTGAGAGGTGGGAATACCTCTTTGTGACCTCCAAACGTTTATGACCTAGCAAAATTCCGATCTCTATAAGACTACATCCGGACATTGCCAAATAACTTGCAGCGCAGTGGCGTAAATCATGAAATTTGAAGTCATTGATCTCTGACTGTCTTAATGCTGCCATCCACGCTTTACGAAGATCTAGGGGCTTGCTAGGGATTCTTCCTGGGAATAAAAGGTTGTGGTGTAGCTGTCTTTCTTGCAAATGCTTTTGTAAAAGTTCCAAAGCTAGACTTGCAAGAGGGATTGTTCTTCTGGTTTTATTCTTTGTTTTTTCTAAGATGATCTGTTTTCGTTGTAAATCGATCTGTTGCCAAGTAAGACTCATAATTTCATTTTGACGCATTCCGGAGCTGATAGCGAGTACGACGACAGGATAGAGAAAAGGATTGTAACTGTATTTGCAGGCAGTTAGAAGCTTTTCTCTTTCTTCATCGCTTAAGAAGCGGACTCTTCCGGAAGCCTCTCTTGGTTTTGTGATTTTGGAGACAGGAGAAATCTCAAGCCAGCCGAATTCTTTGATTCCTATAGTAAAAACATGACTTAATGCCGCGATGTAGCGCACTGCGGTCGAGGGACTTCTTTGAGTTCCTTTTTTAGTTATTCCTTCTAGAAGTTCATCCCTGCCGGTAGCTATCATGGAGGGAGTGATATCGCAAAGTACATGGCATCCGAGCTTTTCCTTCCACCAAAGCAGTTGAGCTTTTTTATAACGAGGAGGTTTGAATAGCTCGATGTAACGATCGATCATGTTGCCAAGAGTACGCTTTTTTGCCTCCGAGGATTTAAACTGACGCCCGTCTCGAATAGCGGATTCTGTATCTTGTATCCATTTTTTAGCCTTAGTAATAGAGCGAAAGGTTTCGGTTTGTGTAGGGAATCCTTTTAGCCGAATAATCACCTGAAATCGCATATTACCGTCTTGATCTAGTCTTTTATTAATTGTAGCCATAGTTTTCCAAAATTTATGTGTCATTGTTTAGTTCAACACAAGACCATTGATCTTATGGTTACATGGTACGACACAACAGAATAAAGGACTTCTTGGTTCGCTTATCGGACTTTTTGCTTTCCGATAGAGAAAAGATCCGAGTTTATTTTCTGTGTTTTTTTAGAAGTGCAGCATAATTGTAGCATTCAGATTTGAAGGCATAAAAAAAGCGGTTAAGTTTTTGACCTAACCGCTTAAAAGACAAATACTCCGGGTGCAAGATTCGAACTTGCGACCAATGGATTAACAGTCCACTGCTCTACCGCTGAGCTAACCCGGAACAGTAAAGTCGATATATTAAAAGAACTTCGAATTTTATGCAATTTTTTCTCTTGTTTTTTTAAAAAAATATATTTTTTTCTGTTTTGTCTGCATGTGCTTATTTCTTTATTTAAAAAAAATAAAAGAAATTGTTTGCTTTTTTATTTAGGATTTAGCATTTAAAGAATAAGAGTAGTAAGTTTTGTTAACAGGTTAGTTTTAAATGAAAAGCGAGGGTTGTATGGTTAAAGCAATAAAGAAAGTAGCTGCTAAGAAAGTGGTAGCTAAGAAAGTAGCTGCTAAGAAAGTAGCCGCTCCAAAAAAGAAAGTAGTTGCCAAGAAAGCAGTTGCCGCTAAGAAAGTAATTGCTAAAAAAGTAGCTGCTCCAAAAAAGAAGGCCGCTCCTAAGAAAAAAGCTGCTGCTAAGAAAGTAATTGCTAAGAAAGTAGCTGCTCCAAAAAAGAAAGCAGCTCCTAAGAGAAAAGCTGCTCCTAAGAAAAAAGCTGCGAAAGCAAGTGTTTCTGCTGTAAGACCAGTTGTATCTGCTGCTCCAGCTGCTGAAGTAACTCCTTTAATTGTATAAAATATAATAAAAGATGCGCTTTTTTTTATGAGCGCATCTTATTTTAGTTAGAAAATACTTTTAAATGGGGATAGCAGGGTATCTAAGGCGTCTTTAGGTTGGGTAAATATTTCAGAGAACATGTTCTTAAGGTTTTCTTTCATAAAAACAGATTGTAGCATTTGTCCTAGAACCGATTTCATTATTTGTTCTGAAGGAAGGCCTTCAGAAGAATTGATATTGTATAATACGATTTTGGGGATGAGTTTGAGTTTTTTAATTTTTTTACCTGCTGATTTATATGCGACCTCTACTTGAATATTGGTTAGGATAAGCTCTTTGATCTCTATAAATTGAGAGTCTTCTTTGGAAGGTTTAGTTAAGGAAGAGTCTAGATTGTTCATTAGAGTTGTCCAATTTCCTGTAGTCCCTTTTGGGGAATCAAACTCAAGCCCAAGGTAGATGTTGTCGATAGAAATCTGGTCAACGGTAACGGTTTTGTCTAAGTAATTCAGTATGTTATTTTTAATATAAATCGATTCAGCTGAAAATGCCTTTTTTAAATAGCTTTGAGGGAGATTTTCGATTTCTAGATTTTTTATTGAAATGCTATTTAGAAAAAAATGAATACTACTAATTGTAGTGGGCACGTTTAATGCTTGTTCAATGCGCTTTGCTGCAAAGTCAGGAGCTCGCATCCAAATTACGGAAATAGCTGTAATAAGGATGAGGCAGATAGAAAGTCCTCCCAATAAGAGGAGGCGTAAAAACTTTTTCATTAGCGAGCCCTTGTATTTAAAATATAATTCTTTAAAGGATCACATTAATCTAAAAAAAAAGTTCCTGTCAAAAAGAAAAAAGGCCTTCTTAAAAAAAGAAGGCCTTTTTACAGACTTAAGAAATATTAATAGTCTGAGTGGTTCATTGCAGGTGTTGTTGTTTTATTACTCTCTTCTTCTGTAATGATAGCTTCTGTTGTGAGCAGAAGGGCAGCTACAGAAGCAGATAGTTCAATTGTTAACCTGACAACCTTAGTAGGGTCTACAATGCCTTTGTCAAACATGTTTCCAAAGGAGTCCATTAACGCATCCCAGCCTTCGTAACTATCGAGTTGAGATACGTTTTGAACGATGATAGAGCCTTCTTTGCCAGCATTTTCAGCAATTTGGCGAAGAGGAGCTGTCAAGGCTTTCATAATAATCTCAACGCCCACTTTAATGTCGCCAGTTAAAGTGTTTGCAAGAGTCTGTAAAGTAGGAATGCAACGAATGAAAGCAACTCCACCACCTGGAAGAATTCCCTCTTCTGCCGCAGCTTTTGTAGCGTGAACAGCATCGTCTACGCGATCTTTAATTTCTTTCATTTCAAGTTCTGTAGCAGCACCTACTCGAATAATTCCTACTCCGCCAGCTAGTTTAGCTAAACGTTCTTGGAGTTTTTCTTTGTCATAGTCGGAAGTTGATTCTTCAATTTGTCTTTTTAAAAGAGATATGCGATCTGTTATAGCAGATTTTTCTCCTCCACCTTCTACTAGAGTGGTGTCTTCTTTGCTAATCACAGCTTTCTTAACTTTGCCTAACATGTCTAATGTAACATGGTCGAGTTTAAGTCCTAAATCTTCACTAATGAATTGGCCGCCTGTTAAGATGGCAATGTCTTGAAGAATAGCTTTGCGTCTATCTCCAAATCCAGGAGCTTTAACAGCGCAGACCTTAAGACCTGCTCTTAATCGATTGACAACTAAAGTTGCAAGAGCCTCTCCGTCGACATCTTCAGCGATGATAAGAAGTGGCTTGCCACTTTCTGCAACGGCTTGAAGAAGCGGGAGGAATTCTTTCATGGAAGAAATTTTCTTTTCATAAAGAAGGATGAAAGCATCTTCTAATACGCACTCTTGAGTTTCTGCATTAGTCATGAAGTAAGATGAAGAGTATCCACGATCAAAGTTCATTCCTTCTACGATATCAAGTACAGTTTCAAAGCCTTTTGCTTCTTCTACTGTAATTGTTCCGTCTTTGCCTACTTTTTCCATCGCTTTAGCTATGATTTCTCCGATTTCGAAGTCTCCATTTGCTGAAATAGTTGCAACTTGTGCAATTTCTTTTCGATCTTGAATGGGTTTACTAAGTGTTTTAATTTTGGTTACGATTTCTTTAACAGCTAGTTCTATCCCTTTTTTTATTCCCATAGGATTTGCTCCGGCAGCTACAATGCGAAGCCCTTCGGTGTAGATAGCTTCTGCAAGAACGGTCGCTGTAGTTGTTCCGTCACCAGCTTTATCGGCTGTTTTGCTGGCAACTTCTTTAACCATTTGAGCTCCCATATTCTCGTGCTTGTCCGCAAGCTCGATTTCCTTAGCAACCGTTACTCCGTCTTTTGTAATGTGAGGAGTGCCGTAGGATTTATCAATGACTACGTTGCGGCCTTTAGGTCCTAGGGTGACTTTTACTGCAGATGCGAGGGTTTGAACTCCCTTGAGGATTTTTTGTCTTGCATCTTCTTTAAATTTAATATTTTTAGGTGCCATAATGTGTAGAGTCTCCTTAAAGGTTATTGAATAATCGCGACAATATCATCAGCTTTAACAATGACAAATTCTTCTTCATTTAGAGTTACTTCTTGTCCGCTGTACTTATCCATGAGAATCTTGTCTCCTACTTGCACCGGCATCGGCTGTAGCTTACCTTCTTTATTGTGAATTCCAGGGCCTATAGCTATTACTAATGCAGTTTCTTGTTTTTTCTTTGCAGAGTCAGGAAGGATGATTCCTCCTTTTAATTTCTCTTCAGGGTCTAAACGCTTTGCGAGAACTCTATTGCCTAGAGGTTTTAAAGTAATCTTTACCGCTTCTTTTGTAGTTTCCATATGAGGATCTCCTTAGGTTAAAAAGGTTTATTGTTTGACTATTTTCAATCCGAAATTGTACGGAGTGATGGGATTTTTGGCAAGGAAATTGGCAAAGGAGCCTTCTAACTGCTAAAAACATTCTCTGTTCTTAATTCATTAGAAGTATTGACTTAAGAAGTGTTTGAGTCGCATAGTTGCTTTAGCGTTTTTAAAAAAAAGGAAATGAACTATGCAACTTGATCAAACTATTAAAGATAGATCTGAAATGCCGATACAAGATTGTTGGAATACAGAAGCTATGTATAGGGATAAAACCGAGTGGGAAAAGGATTTAAGTAAGTGGGGTAGGTTCGATAAGACCCCACTATATCCAGAGATTGATGCTTCTCTATTTGATTTAGAGAGTGTAAAAGATGTGAAAAAAATATTAGATTTATATATGGAAATAGATCGCCATTTGAGCTTGTTATATACGTATGCGCATTTAAAGCATGATGAAGATGTTGCGGAAGAAACTTCTAAAAAAGGTTATATGTCAGCGGTTCGAGCTTTTCATGGTTTTCGAGAAGAAGCGTCTTGGATAGAGCCCGCTTTATTACAGCTGCCTCAAAATGTATTAGATCAAATTTTAAAGTCAAATGATTTAAAAGAATATCATGTGTATTTGCAAAAAATCATTCGATTAAAACCACATACATTAACTGCGGAAAAAGAGCAGCTTATCGCTTTTTCTGAGAGGGCTTTAGAGACTAGTAAAAAAGCATTTAGAGCCTTAAATGATGCGGACTTAAAGTTCTCTGCCTGTAAAGATGGAAAGGGGGATTTGAGAGAGTTAACGCATGGAACATATTCTTTGTATATCAAAGATAATGATCGAGTGTTAAGGAAGGCTGCTTTTACTCAGTTGCATGAGACGTTTGGACTTTATGAAAATACATTCTGCGAGCTAATTGAAGGGCAGGTTCAAAAGGTTTTATTTCAATCGAGGGTTCGTAATTATTCGTCGTGTTTAGAGGCTTCTTTATTTCCTCATGAAATTGATTTGAGTGTTTATTCTTCTTTGGTTCAGTCAGTAAGGAAGGGGCTTCCTTTTTTACATGAGTATTTAAACTTTCGTAAGCAACGGCTCGGTTACTCAGAGCTGCACTTATATGATATGCAAGTACCTATAGTGAATGAAGTAGATGTGAAAATGACTTATGAAGAGGGGGTAGAAGTTATTTTAGACTCTATAGAAATCCTAGGAAAAGAATATCAAAATACCCTAAGGAAGGGTTTATTGGAAGATCGTTGGGTAGATCGTTATGAGAGTAAAAGAAAAAGAAGTGGGGCCTATTCTAGCGGGTGTTATGACAGCAATCCTTACATTTTAATGAATTTTCATGGAACGCTGCAAGATGTTATGACTTTAACTCATGAAGCGGGTCATAGCATGCATAGTTTTTTTAGTAGAAAGCATCAGTCGTATCAAGATTCTTCCTATTCTATTTTTGTCGCTGAAGTAGCTTCTACATTTCATGAAGAACTTTTATTTCAAGCTCTGCTAAAAAAGGCTAAAAATAAAGAAGAAAAAGCATATCTCATCAATCAAAAGATGGATGGAATTCGAAGTACTTTTTTTAGGCAAACTATGTTTGCTGAATTTGAGTTAGCCTTGTATGAATGGATGGAAAAAGGGGTGCCATTGACCCCAGCTCTTTTAAAGGAAAAATATGTTCAGTTAAATAAAGATTATTTTGGTCCAGATGTGGAAATCGATTCTGTTATTATGTGGGAATGGGCACGCATTCCGCATTTCTATTCTGCTTTTTATGTTTATCAATATGCTACAGGCATCAGTGCCGCTTCTACCCTAGCAAGAAAGGTGTTAGAAGGAGATGAAGAAGATTGCAGTAGGTATATAGAATTTATCTCTGCAGGTTCTAGTCTGGATCCAATAACAGTGTTAAAAAAGGCTGGTGTGGACATGAGATCGCAGGAGCCTGTTGACTCTTTGTTAAAATATTTTCAAGAGTTAGGGATGCAACTAAAGGATCTTTTAGAAGAAAAATAGCGAAGTTGGGCGAAAATAAAAAAAATAGTTGATCTAAAACTTGTTCAGCAGTATCTGAATAGGGTAAAAAAATAAAAGAACTAGTTTTCGCCCTTTACCCTTTTAATGGTATTTATATGATAAAGCAAAAAATCAAATCTTCCTTTGTAGTGATTAATGAAAAGGGACTACATACAAGGCCTTCTACGGAACTTGTAAAATGTGCGTCTTCTTTTAAAGCGCAAGTTTTTTTAGTTTATCAAAACTTGACGGTGAATGCTAAATCGCTTTTAGGAGTTTTAATGCTAGCTGCTGTAAGAGGGGCTAAAATTAAAATTGAAGCTGAAGGGGAGGATGCAGAGCAAGTGATAGATTCTCTTCTTTTTTTAGCTAAAAACAAGTTTAATATTAAATATTAGCCTTAAAGTTTTTTATTGTGGTTTTTTTGATGCAAATTAAATCATTTCTTTAGAAATACCGACTCCTACTAGAGAAGATTGAGTTAAGTATTCTTCTATAAAAGCTGTAATTTTTCCATGCCTACATTCAACGTCAAGAACTTTTTCAGTGCTACTCCAATCGATGTTTTCAATCATAGTAACGGCTGAGGCCCGTTGAAGAGTTGCATTTTTGTGATATCCTGTAGTATTGCTAATACCTTCACCAAAGGCAAAGGCTGAAATGAAGAGTAAAGAACATAGGATCTTTTGGAAAAGCATAGGTTTTCCTAATGTTGAATAGTGGCTTTTTCCAGAACCTGTTGTCGGCAGTACATTGGAATTTTAGATAAAAGAGCTATAGTGATACAGTCGCTAGGTCTAGCATCAATTTCTAAAATAGTTTTTTTTCCCTCACAGATGGATTCTAAAAACAATTTAGCAAAGTAAATGGAGTCTTGTACGTCAGTAATGACAATTTGAATGGGAAGGATCTTGTAGCCGCTTAAAATGCTTTGAATAAGATGATGGGAAGAAGGTCTCTCTTTTTTGCTTAGAGCTAAATAATTCTGAATGTCTTTGCCGACTTGGGGTTGCATATAAATAGCGAATTGTTTTTCTGAAGTTCCTAGAACTATAACGGTATAGGAATTAGATTGTAGGATTTTGTGGAAAGCGATAGGAATGAGTTCGGAGGGCATGGTTATTCCTTATTTGCTTAGTGTTTTACTATAACCTGCCCATCTGCAAAGGCGATAATAACGCGGCCAGCTAGATGGAAAAAAAAGCCAGTTTCTACAACACCTGGAATTTCTCTGATAAGAGCGTCTTGCTTTTCTGGGTTTTCTAAAGGGGACGCGAATTTGATGTCGATAATGTAATTTCCGTTATCAGTAATAAAATACTCATCTGTATTGTCTTTTTTACGGAAATCTGCAAGAACTCCAAGTTTTTGTATTCGACGAAGTGTTACGTAGTTAGCAAAAGGAGTAACTTCAATGGGCAGCTTGTGATATCCAAGAAAGGGGACAACTTTTGTTTCATCAACTATGACAATCATTTCCTTGCTCATGCTAGCTACGATTTTTTCTCTTAAAAGAGCTCCCCCGCCACCTTTAATCATTCTTTTTTTTGAGTCAATTTCGTCTGCACCGTCAACGGTGATATCTATAGAGTCTATTGTGTTGATATCAACAGTGCAAAGGCCTCCATTTTTTGCTTGTTCTAGCGATTTATTAGAACTGGCAACGACATAAGTTTTTAAGTCCTCTGTTTTGACTCGTTCAATGATTTTTTCTATGAAATATTTCGCTGTGGACCCGGTTCCGAGTCCAACGGTCATTCCGTTTTGAATAAAAGAAGCTGCGATATATCCAGCTTTTTTTTTTAAAGTTTCTTTGTCCATTATTTCAACTTTTCTTAGAAAGACATTTGTTGCTTTTTTGTTAAAGGATTTCTCGAAAAAAAGCAATAGATTTAGGTTTTTTGTGGGATTGAATTTAAATGTTGATGACGATAGGATGAATCAGGGAAAATTTCAAGGGAAAAGACGTGAAAGAGAAAGGTAAGAAAAAATATCCGGTAGGTGAAAGTATTCAGGTTTGCAAGGCAAGAGAGAAGTTGAGAAAAAGGCTGGAAGCTGTAGATGTGAAAATAACGGAACAAGCTTTAGAGAAAAAAAGTATGGAGATTCACAAGTGGATTTCAAAAAACACGGCAGAAAGAGTGATTCTTTATTCAAGAAATATTTCGTTGTTCGATGAGAATCAAAATACGGCCAGGGTTAGTCATAGAGTAAATGCACTTGCCGAAAAAATTCAAGGTGAAATGAATCTCTTACTAGATCACAGAGAAGAAATAGGAAATCAGTCTTGAATAGAAAGGTGAGATCGAGTAAAAAGTCTCTTTTATTTTCGATGATTAAGGGTTTAAGATGACAGATCTAGTAACATGTTTAAAGCAGCGTGGTTTTATTGATGCGTTTACTGGAGATGATCTGCAAACGCTTTTGCAGTCCCCTATTAAAGCGTATATAGGATTTGACCCTACTGCAGATAGTTTGCATTTAGGAAATTTCGTCGGAATGCAGATTCTTTCGTGGCTTCAGAAGTTTGGTCATACTCCTGTAGTTATTTTAGGTGGGGCTACCGGAAAAATAGGGGATCCTTCGGGGAAAAGTAAGGAAAGACCTCTTTTAGATGATAAAACGATTGCTCATAACATAGAATGTATTCGAAAGAACTTTGAAAAAGTATTGGATTTTTCAGGAAATTTGCCAATGCCAATTTTTTTGAATAATGCGGATTGGTTTGCTTCTTTTAGTTTTATCGATTTTCTTAGAGATATTGGAAAGCACTTTCGTATAGGAACTATGTTGGCGAAAGAGAGTGTGAGATCTAGGATTCAATCAGATGAAGGAATGAGTTTTACCGAATTTAGTTATCAAATTATTCAATCTTACGATTTTTACCACCTTTTTAAAGAAGGCGTTTGCCTTCAGATGGGTGGAAGTGATCAATGGGGTAATATTACCGCAGGAGTTGATTTAATTCGGAAATTAACAGGCAAAGTCGGCTATGGACTTACGTTTCCTTTACTTACTAGAAGTGATGGGAAAAAGTTTGGAAAGTCGGAGGAAGGGGCTGTTTGGTTATCAGAAGACAAGTGTTCAGCATATCAATTTTATCAGTATTTAATTCGGGTTTTGGATGAAGATGTTATTAGTTTAATGAAAAGATTGACATGTGTTCCAATGGAAGAAATTCTCGAACTTGAAACTAACATGAAAAGTCCAAAGTATATCCCTAACACAGCACAAAAAAGGTTGGCCCAAGATCTTACTGTTCGCATTCATGGTAAAGAATCTTTTGAAAGAGCTTTAAAAGCTTCGGAGGGGTCTAAGCTTGGATCTAGAGAGTCTCTTAGTGTAGAGGTGATAGATCAAATTGCGTTAGATCTGCCTAATGTGGAATGTTCGAAATGTGAAATTAATGGACGTAAATTTTCAGAAGTAGCGGTTCTTTGTGGTTTGTTAACTAGTAAAGGGGAAGCTAATCGATTGATTCAAAATCAAGGTGCGTACATTAATCATGTTAAAGTAGAGGATTTAGGGCGGGTTATAGAAGAATCTGATTTAATAGGAGGTAAATTTCTTCTGTTGGGGGCTGGAAGGAAAAAGCAGATTCTGATTAGAGTAAAAAAAATTTGATAGAGGAAAAGTATTTTTTTTGCATTTTTTGTAAAAACAACTTGCTTGAAAATCAAACTGATACAACAATTGGATTTTAGTAAGTGCGGGTTGCTAATGAGCAGACAAGGAGCTAATGTATGGCGACAATTACAAAAAAGAAGTTGATCCAAGTGATTTCTCAAGAAAAAGGTATACATCCTAACGATGTCAGGAATGTAATGCAAGCTTTTTTAGACGTAATGACAGATTATCTCTCTAAAGGAGATAGGTTGGAGTTTAGGGATTTTGGGGTGTTTGAAATAGTTGAAAGAAAGCAAAAGATCGGACGCAATCCTAAAAACGCTTCAGTGCCTATTGTAATTCCAGCTCGGCAGGCTGTGAAGTTTACTCCTGGAAAAAGAATGCGAGAGCTGATTGAGCTTGAGTAAGTAATTTATTTTTTTGTTTTTCCTTCTATTAAAAAATAAGCGCGTGTTTTTAATTCTTGTGTTGAATTATATTCAGGTTTGCACTTATTATTCTGTAAGTGTTCTGGTATAATACGCGTTTTTATAATTTAATTAACTCTGGTTTTGCTGGAGTTTAGGTGTAGGGGGGAGAATTGTCTATTCCAAAGATATTGTTGATTGGGGCGCTAGTCCTTTTTTCAGGTATTGGAGGGGTTGCCCTTTCTAAAAAAAAGAAAACTAGTTTGTCTGGTCAAGAGTTGCTAGTTCAAAGCAAGCCAGTATCTTCTTTAGTTAAAAAAGCGCCTTTGATCGAACGTCAAGAAGTTCGAAAGGGCAGCATTTCGACAACTTCTCAGTCGGCATCTCTAGAAATAGAATTCCCTAATATAGATAGAATTTTTCAATTATTCACAACAGGAGCTGCAAAGCTACCTATTGTAGAAACTCTAGAGTATGCTAGTGCGGTTTCTTGGCTAAGAGGTCGTCCTGCTTGGGTTGCAGACTATGCGGTGTATTATAATACGTCAAAGCATTTTATTGCTCGGAGCTTAAATGCGGCGCCTGATTATTTCTCTCAAAAAGTAAAGACAGGAAGTTTATTCAATGTCTTTAAAAAAAATAAGAAAATAGAATTTCATCTTGTTGTTGATACTTCTCGTTTAAAGCTCGCTTTTTATTATTTCGATCACGGGACTCAAGAGAGGGTTCTTTTAAAAACATATTTAATTGGGTTAGGTAGAGTTGATCTATCTAAACCTTCCGGCACGTTAACTCCTTTAGGTTCTTATTTGTTAGGAGATAGAGTAGCTGTTTACAAAGAAGGGGTGACGGGATTTTTTCATGATCAAAAAACTGAAATGATTCGAGTTTTTGGAACCAGGTGGATTTCTTTTGATCAAGAAGTCGGAGGGTCTTTTGAGGCGGCTAAAGGGTATGGTATTCATGGAGCTCCTTGGGTTGTGGATCCTAAAACGGGACAGTTAATAGAAAATCGAGACGTAATAGGTCGCTTTGATAGTGATGGATGCATTCGGATGTTTTTAGAAGATGTTGAAGAGCTGTATGCGATTGTTGTTACAAAACCTACGTTTGTTCACATAGTAAAAAATTTTCAAGACATTGCGTTGCCAGGAACTGAAGTAGGCACGCCTACGCGTTAAGGAAAAGGAAAATAATATGCTAGCTCATGAAAAAAAGATTGTAGAATATGAAAAACTGATCATGGAATTGAAGGGAAAAAATCAGTCTACGGCACTTTGGTCAGAAGAAGAGTTATTGAAATTAGAAGGTAAATTAGATGAGTTAAAGGAAAAGGTGTATTCTGAATTAACTCCTTGGAATAGGGTAGCTATTTCTCGTCATCCTTCTCGTCCGAGATCGTTAGATTATATTAAAAATCTCTGTGAGAGTTTTACTGAAATTCACGGGGATCGTCTTTTTGCAGATGATCAAGCCATTATAGCAGGCTTTGCTAAAATTAATGGTATTAAGTTTATGCTAATTGCTCAAGAAAAAGGCTGTGATACAGAATCTCGATTGCAGCGTAATTTTGGAATGCCGCATCCTGAAGGCTATAGAAAAGCGATGCGCTGCATGAGACTTGCTGCAAAGTTTAAACTTCCTGTTCTTTCTTTGTTAGATACTCCAGGTGCATATCCAGGGCTTTCTGCAGAAGAAAGAGGCCAAGGTTGGGCTATTGCCAACAACTTAATGGAAATGTCTCGCTTACCAACGCCAGTTATTGTTTTGCTGATAGGTGAAGGTTGTTCAGGGGGGGCTATAGGTATGGGTATAGGGGATGTTATAGGCATGCTGGAACATTCTTATTATTCCGTAATTTCACCGGAGGGCTGTGCCTCTATTCTTTTTAAGGATACGAGTAAAAATGAACAGTCTGCAGGGATTCTTAAAATGCATGTTGAAGATCTTTTAAAACTAGGGATTGTTGACGTCATGATTTCAGAACCTCCAGGTGGCGCTCATCAGGATCCATCAGTTGTCTACAAAAACGTTAAAGGATTTGTTTCAGAGCAGTGGAACTTGTTAAGTCAGATTCCTTTAGATGTTTTAGTAGAGCAGAGATATGAAAAATTTAGAAAGTTTGGAAAATTTGCTATAGAAGACAAGCTTGAATTGGTGTAATATGGTTACATTTTATTGACTTGGGATTTCTTTTTTTATGTGGCTACTTTTTCAGGCGGCTCTTCGGGCTAAAAAACATTTGTTTTTAATAGTTATCACTTTCTTTTCTTTAATTTTCTTGACGGTGGCAAGCCAGTTAGAGATGTTTGCACTCGGGATTTTATCAAATAATGGTTCTGATTTTTTCTCCCTTTTTTCTAAAGAACAGACAGAGGGAGTTTCTCTTTCTCAAGTGCAAGAGAAATGGGGGCTTGTTGCCGAAAAGGGAACTTCTGTTATTACTCAGCAATCAGCTTCAGCATATCTGTCCACTCAAAAGGAAACAAATCCTTTAAATTGGGCATTGATTCAGTGTAAGCAAAAAATGCATTTTACAAGCGATGTTAAAGCTGTGATCCTTTTACTTCTTTGCGTAGCAGGGTTTAAAGCTTTTTGGCTTTTTGGCAGTCGATATAGTACGCAACTTCTTTCTATTCGAATTAGTAAAGACTTAAGGCAACAGTATTTTGAACATATTCAACTATTGCCGATGGACTTTTACCAGAAATATAACATTGGAAGTCTATCTTCTCGGGTGGTAGGAGATGCGGGGCAGATAGCCCTTTCAATTAATTCGTGGCTTACAAATTATTTACAGACTCCGTTTATTGTAGGCACTTGTCTATCTATGTGTTTTTATGTTTCATGGAAGCTTGCTCTTGTGATTTTTATTGGAGTGCCTTTGATTGTAATGCCGATTGTCATTTTAGCAAGAAGAGTTAAGAAGGTCTCTAGGCAGCTGCAATCTAATCAGGAAAAGTTCGCTGCTTTGCTCATTGATTTTTTAGCAGGAATTCAGACTGTAAAGACATTTTCCATGGAAGCTTTTTCTCTAAAAAAATATAAAGAGCAAAACGATAGAATGGCTTTTTTAGAGAGCAAAGCCGCAAAATATGGATTAATGGCAAGGCCTATTTTGCATGGAATAACAACTATTTGCTTAGCGGTTATTGTTTTGTTTGGTCTTTATATGTTAGGAATGACCTTGTCTCAACTTATTGTGTTTTGCGGATTACTTCATTTAATCTATGAACCTATAAAGAAATTTGCAGATGAAAATGCAAGCATTCAAAGGGGGGTAGTGGCTGCAGAGCGCATGTTTGAAGTGTTAAATCTTAAGCCTCAGATTGAAGATAAGGAAGGGGCTATTGATATACAAGAATTTAAAGACTCTATTGAGTTTGACAGGGTTTGGTTTCGATATCAAGGGGAATGGATTTTAAAAGATGTGAGTTTCACCCTTAAAAAGGGCGAGACTTTAGCTATTGTAGGGCCTACAGGATCTGGTAAGTCGACAATGGTCCAGTTGTTGCCGAGGCTTTATGAAGTAGAGAAAGGAGAGATTCGGATTGATGGAAAAGCAATCCAGTCATATACGCAAAAGTCCATTAGAAGCCTAATTGCATTTGTTTCTCAAAAACCTTTTTTATTTATAGATACGGTAGCTGAAAATATAACGGTTGGAAAAGAAGTTTCAAAAGAAGAAATAGCGCAAGCTTGTCGAAGAGCTCATGCAGAAGAGTTTATTTCGCGCTTGCCAGAAAAATATGAAACAGTTCTTGCTGAAACTGGAAAAAACCTTTCAGGGGGGCAGCAGCAAAGGCTGGCAATTGCAAGAGCTCTTGTTTGTAATTCTCCGATTTTAGTTATGGATGAGGCCACTTCTTCTTTGGATGCCATTAGTGAAAATTATATTAAAGAAGCGATTTATTCTTTGCAGGGAGAGGTTACTCAGATCTTAATTGCACATAGACTTTCTACAATTGAGCATGCCGATAAAATCTTGTATCTAGAAAATGGGGAAAAGATTGCAGAGGGTAATAAGGAAGAGCTCTTAGCTAGTTGCAGTCAATTTCGACTTATGTGGGATGCTATGTATAAAACTGAAATTCGACGTGTAAGAGATAAGGAGCTAACAGAAATTCCTATTGAGGCTTAAGTTTTACAACGTAAAAATAGAAGACATCAAAACCTGAGGAGCTAATTGAGCTCCTCAGGTTTTTTTATTATAAGACGATAGGTTTTGATCTCTTTTGAGTAAGGTTTCCAATGATCGTAGAGAAAGCTCCATTGCCTAATATGTTTGCGGCTCTAGTGATTGGATCAAAAAGAATGTAGAGAGCTGTAATAAGAGATAGCATTTCGCTTTTGAACCCTAGATATGTCTCAAGAATAGGAATCATAACAAGGATCCCGCCTCCAGGAACGGCGGCAACAGAAAATTTAGCTAAAACAAAGTAGGTGGCAAAGATTAAATAGACTGAAAAGTCAGGAAAAGGCATTCCAAAACTTTTCATGATAGCAAAGGCGAAAATGGGGATAGCAAAGCAGTCTCCTATTAAGTGGACGTTAACTGTTACTGGAATTGTGGATTTTGCGATGTCTCCATTTTTTGAGCTTTTTTCAGCTCCTAAAATGGTTAGAGGCATTGAAGCGACACTTGACATGCTTCCAAATCCAGCTAAAGCAGCAGGCATTATGTTTTTTAGGCTGAGGATAAAGGGTCTATATTTAAAGCTGTTGGCTAATAGGTAAAGTAATCCTATGTAAATAGATAAGGATCCAGCGACGATTAAGAAAATCAATGCATAGTTTTGCAGTATAAGGTTTATCATGTGATCGTGAGTCATTTTAACAACGAATCCGGAGATAAATAAAGGGATTACACATAGGATTCCTTTTAAAAGAGTCGAAACTATTTTATTAAGGTAAGAAGATATCTTTTTTGCTAAAGAAGGTTTAAGTCTTCCGCAAAGAATTCCTAAAAGAAGACCTCCAAGCATCGATTGTCCATTAGTTACTATAGTTAGGTAGTGTAAAGCTCCAGAGAGGGGGTAAAGAGGGCGTTTCAACTGGAAGTTCCATCGTTAGATCGAGGTGGTAAGCAAAGCCTCCTATGAGGTAGCTAATCAATCTAGATGTGAAGTTAGATAGACAAACAATGGCAATGATTAAGAGTATCCATTTGGAGGCTTGTTTAGCCATTTGTGTGGCGGTGTGAAATAAAAGTCCGAAAATTAAAATAGGAAGAATAAAAACAATTATAGATTTAAGAGATAGGCTCATCCCGTATAAAATAGACTGACATGTAATGGGAAGCCAATGACAGGAAATTCCTGATAAAATAATTATAAATAATAAAATAAACGGCATTTTGCGAAACATAAAAAGCCCCAAGTGAAACTGGTTGTTTTTTGTAAATATAGAGAAAGTAAGAGGGTAGGAGTTGTTATTGGCTGAAGCCAGCCGTAGTTGTTGAAACGAAAGATTTGATTATGTAAGAAAAAATCAAAAACATGTTCTATGCCTTGTAAAGGTCTAATCTTTGCATAATACGTATTTATAGCACAATATGATTGGTAGAATGAACCAGGGCGCAGGAAATTAAAATAAATTTTTCAATACTTTTCCCCTTTAGAATGGGTGCTTCTAGATCGGTTGGATGCAAAATAGTAGCAAAATCTCTTCTGTTTTTTAGGAAAGTTGCACTTTTTAAGTGTCAATTTTTGGTTTTATTTTTTTTTAGTGCTTATTTTGTTTGATTTAAGTTTAAATCCTTGATTTATGTTAAAAATTAATTCAAGTCGCTTATTGTTAGGTTTTTATGATGTTGTTTTTTCGTGGTGGATTCGCTGTGATTTTTTGTGTTTATGGTGAAAATAGAGATTTAAAACAAAAAAACAATAAAAGTTACAGACTTTTTCAGTTGATTCCTTTAAGATAGGACCTGAAAAATGTCTTGCGTTTAAGATTTTTTTTTAGTACAACAGTTATATAAGAATTACAAGGAGACGGTTTTGGGAAAGAAAAGAGGTACAGTTAAGTTTTTTAATACAACAAAAGGTTTTGGATTCATTACACCTGAAAACGGTGGAAAAGATCTTTTTGTTCATGCAAACAACATTCAAGGTGATCCAGATTCTATGCGTGAAGGACAAATGGTTGAGTACGTAGAAGGAATGGGCCGTAAAGGACCTGAAGCTACTGAAGTATCTATGTGCTAAATGCGTTGGAAATTTTATTTCCAACAAATAGAATTTAGACAAATAGGCTGAGTTTTTAACTCGGCCTTTTTATTTTATATAAAAAGTGCATTTCTTTGCGAATCACTTAAATCTAACTATACTCACTGTGAACATTCAAAAAACGCTCTACGGAAAATTCAATGGATAAACAAGTAACAGAAAAAAAAAGTCAGTTGAATGTTGTTTTTATAGGGATGGCGCTATTTTCTATGTTTTTTGGAGCAGGGAATCTTATTTTTCCTCTTCTTGTAGGACACTCGGCCGGAACTGAAGCTTCATATGCTATTCTAGGCCTTGCGATCTCAGCTGTAGTTTTTCCTTTTTTAGGTCTTATCGCTATGTTGGTTTGTTTGGGGGATTTGAATGTTTTTCTTAAAAGCATTGGAAAATTACCAGCTTTTGTGCTTTTGCTTGTTTTGCAGGCAACTCAAGGCCCTTTGGGTTGTATGCCTCGTTTAATTACGGTGATGCATGCAAATCTCAAAGTTTATATACCTGAATTGTCTTTATTGCTTTTCAGCTTATTAATAAGTGGGTTTGTTTTTTTTCTTGCTTTTCGCCCTAATAAAATAGTTGCTATTCTTGGAGTGGTTCTCACTCCAATTTTATTATTAACGCTGGCTATTTTAATCTGTGTGGGGATGGTTAATGCTCCTGAACCGATCTCTGTAAGCGGAGCATCTGTCGATTATTTTGTAGAGGGGTTTAATGGGGGGTATCAGACAATGGACCTTATTCTCGCTCTTCTCTTTTCTACTGTAATCATTCCTTTGTTTTTTCAGGGAACAAGCGAATTGTCGCGTCAAGAGGCTAAAAGGTATGTTAGAAAAAAAATGATTATAGCAAGTGTAATTGCTGCTTCACTACTTATGATCACTTATATAGGGCTTTGTTTGGTCGCTTCTCGTTATGATGTAATTGGGGCTCCTGAGGAACTCCTTTCTCTGATCTCTTTTAAAGTTCTAGGTTCATCAGGTGGATTGCTTGCAATCATTGCAGGGTTCTTAGCTTGTTTAACGACTCTTATTTCGATGAGTATGGTTTTTTCTGAGTATATTAGAAAAAACATATGCCTAGAAAAAATTTCAGCTAATACTGCATTAATAATGACTCTCTTGCTAACTTCAAGTGTTGCGTGTTTAGGGTTTTCGGGGATCATGCGCCTTTTAAGTCCGGTTTTAGAGGTTTTATATCCCGTTCTTATTGTTCTTTGTTTATATAACATGATCAAGAGACCCTGTAGGGATGGTGTCTATTCTGAATTAAAAGATCAGTAGAAATAAGGAGAATATATATGTTGGGTCCGGATCCGGAATCGCTTCATCCTATTATTGGATATACAAAACTTGTTTTTTTAAAGAAGTTCATTAAAGCTTCGAATATTTTTATTGGAGAATACACCTATTTCGATGATTGTCGATATGGGCCGGATCAGTTTGAAGAATATAATGTTTTATATAATTATGACTTTTCTAAAGTAAAACTGGTTATTGGAAAATTTTGTGCAATAGCTGCCGAAACGCGTTTTATTATGACAGGAGACCATAAGTTGGATGCTATAAGTACCTATCCATTTCCTGTGTTTAAGCAAGGATGGGAGCATGCGTATAACGTGTGCGATCTGCCTGTAAAAGGGGACATCGTTGTAGGAAATGATGTTTGGTTTGGCTATGACTCTTTAGTTAAAAATGGAGTGACGATAGGGAATGGGGCCATTATTGCAACTAGAGCCGTCGTTGTCAAAGATGTTCCAGCTTATTCTATTGTAGCAGGGAATCCTGCAAAAGTGGTTAAGATGAGGTTCGACGATAAGACCATTGAGCGTCTTCAGAAAATAGCTTGGTGGGATTGGGATATTGAAAAAATCACTCGTAATTTGAATCTGATCTGTAACTTAGATGTAGATCTTTTAGAAGAAGCGGGGCTTTAACAGGCATCTACTAATTTGGAGTTAGTTTTTGAAATATACTAATCATAGATTCCATTTCTTTATCGGTAAGCATATTAAAAAATAGAGCATCTTCTTTTTCTACAATAGGCAAGGCTTGAGCTAAAATTTCACTGCCTTTTGTTGTTAAAAAAGGATTTTTGGCTCTGGCGTCAGATAAGGATTCTCTTTTAATCAAAGATTTTTGTTCTAGTCCTTTTACTATTTGAGAAGTTGTATTAGGGTCTAGGCCTGCCATCTTTCCAAGAGTAGCTTGAGTAACAAGATCTCCATTTCTTGTTAACCACCCTAATGTGGCAAGTAGAACAAATTGAGGGTGAGTTAAGTTGCTGGGTTTGAGCACTCTTTCAATAAGGCTACGCCATGATGTGCTAATATGCCATAAAAGAAAGCCTGGACTGCGGTTTGGAGTGTCGTGAACGCTTATCTTATTAAAGTTTATTTTTTTAGTCATCTAATGATACCGCTCATGGAGTTTGCAATAAATAAAAAATCTTCTTGTGAAATTTCAAAACATCCTCGTTTAAAAGGAAATCCCCATTTTTTTAAATCTTTTATAAAAGTAAGTTTTCCCAATAAAGGCTTGATAGCGCAATCTTGAGAAGAGATGAATTTTACATCGCGGCGCCAAGGAGTAAAATCTTCACTCATAGAAAAAAGATAAGGCTCTCCATCGCTAATTTCTCCTATTGCAGTAAAGGATTGGCACGAATCCTTGCATCCAAAGTGCATTGTTGGAGAGTAATAGATAATCCAATCTCCTTTAGACATAGTGGTTAATGGACCTATTTTTCCATGACATACTTGTGCAAACCCGCCATCTACTCCTCTTTGAACATGTTCACGAGAAGCTACTCCGATCCAATAACGTGCCATTATGTTCTCTCGAATAATTTGTAAATTCTTATTCTATGACCATCTGGATCTAATATCAAAAAAGTACGGCCGAAATCCATGTCTGTAGGTTTTTGAGCTATGACCAGCTGCTTTTTGCTCCAAGCTTCATAAAGAGCATCGACGTTATCTGTAGGGAAGCATACTTCTGTAGATCCTGGAGGGGCTTCGACTCGTGGTTCAGCAGTGTATTTAGACCATAGAGCTAGCATGACCCCATTTTTCAGTGCAAACATAACAAAAGTAGGGGATTCTTCTATTGGCTTTATTTCAAAAAGTTCTTGATAAAAGAGACTGCTTTTTTGAGGATTAGCAACGAAAAGCACTAGAAATCCTAGGTTGGCTGTAAGCATATAAACTCCTTAATGGATGTAGATGTTTATATAGTACGTATACGTACTATATAAGTATATAGGTAAAGTTGTAGATATAAAATAAAAGTCCGCTTCTTTTTTTGATTTTAGAAAACTCTCTAACCTTATCGTTAAAAACAAATTTTTCTCTTGTTATAAAAAGATAAGTTGAACTAGTCTCGCCGATCCTTAAAGAAAACATTAAGATTCAAGCTGTTTTATGATAAAATCCTTCTTTTTTCTATTTTTCATTCTACCTTTTTGTTTATTTGCTGAGTGGGATCAACTTTTTTCATCAGATGAAGATCCTGTGATGTTTCATCATGTCAATGTGATGTCAGGACATTTGACACTGTCTATAGAAGATATAAAGATGGAAG
>CAMDHO010000035.1 GCA_945898205.1 Chlamydia trachomatis
CTCTATTCGAGAGAGATAGTCTATTTCTTGGATTTCAAATACCATGTGCTCTTCCGGAGCAGAGGTCTCTAAGATCTTTTTAATGGCATTTTTATATAGAGACTCTCCTATTGTCGACTTTAAAGGATGAACCCCCTCTTCAGATATGCTTCCCGTTTGTGGATTTGCAACCCCCAAAAAGGCTGAAAAATGCCAATGAACGATTAAGTCTCGAATAGATAGAAAATCTAATTCTCCCACCTGTCGAATATTTGGGTAATACTTAGGGTTTTGCTTCCCAGTTATTACTTCAGCTACATTTGTTAACGTCTTAGCAAAATGACAAACATCCCAAACAACTTTTATATCCGTCTCTGCTAACAGAAGAAAATCGCAAGGAAATACAAAAAGAGGATCCATAGATTCTAAATGATTATCCATGATCGGCATATTTTCAAGCCCGATCCAGGTTTTTCCTTCTACCTTATTCCTAATACTTAATAAAACATCAACTAGTTGAGCTCTTTTTGAAGGGAAATTAACATTAGCCCATAACGCGGGCTCTATTTGATTAGAGTGAACGACAACACCACGTAAATTCAGATCTGTAGAGCGCCTTAACCCTTCTACAAGGCGTTCTCGTACAAATATATCTTTTACAAAATCACAGTGATTAATAGGAAAATGAAATGATACTTGATCTCCACCATAAATACTTACTGCTTTTTCAATATTTTTCCATATGAGATTCCACTGATCTTGCTCTAAATCTTCTCGATCGAAAACAATTGCTTCGACGGCATCTTGGTCATATTGCCTGAGAGCTGGAAGTTGATTAATATTTGCAGCTAGAAATGGAACTGAAAATTTCATGGTACATCCTTTTTTTTAGAAATACCATGATTTATGTTTTTTAGAATAGTTTTTTTAAAACTTTTAAAACTTCATTTTTGAAAGAGATCAAACAAAAGTAAATCTCCAGCTTTTACTGAAACTACAGATCCTTTTCCAGGAAAAATCTTTCCCCTATCCTTTAAGGAAGTTTTTATACGAAAACTCTCGACATCCGAAGGAAAATGAAGTTTAAGGATTTGATCTTTTTTTACAGCAATATGCATCCTTCGAAGTCGATGCTTTGTCCACTCTATGTCAAGTAAACATCCACTATCTGATTTAATTCGAATCATTTTACCACAAACAAATAAAGGAAGTAAGCAAGGCAAAATGTGAAAACCGTCTTCTTTTTCTTGAAAAAATAAAGAACGAATATAAGAAGATCCTTTTGGCAAAAGACATCTAGAAAATGCACCTAAAGAAACAAGCCCTTGCTTTTCTTCATCTTCCGCTCTAGGAACAAGCCCTGGAGAAAAATGAGCAAGATATGCATGAAAAAAAAGATCATAAACAGTCTTTTTATCTTTTTTTTGAATAGCTTCTTCTAAAAGAGAAAAAGATAAGTTGTCTACATTAGGTGTTATCGATCCAAGCAAGTGCCAAAGAGGAAAAACTTCTCTTAAATCCTTACGACGTCTTATTAAATCACTTTCTTTTTGTTTAGAAGAACCTAAAAATAACCTTTCTTGAACCTCTTCCTTAAAGACAAAAACATCTTTCATAATCTCCAACACTTCTCCGCTGAAAAAAGTCTTGTCTCCTAAAGAAATACCTAATAAAGGCGTCTTTTCAAAACGAAGAACTAAAGAAAGGTCTTGAACTCCTATGGCAAGGCGAAAATATCCTTGCGCAGAATCCCCATAAACACGAACTTCCCGTCTCTCCAAATCTTGCTCTACTGTAAAGGGATCAACAGGGCCTTTTAATCCAAGTAAAAACTCTGTTTGAGCCCCTTGTTCATCTATAAAAATAAGAGCAGAGGGAAACGCTCTAACACTAATCCGGGTCCCAGGAATCATCATTATGTGACCTGGGGAATGAGAAAAAAGCTTAAGCCTGTCAACAATTTCAATTTTCATTTTTACAAACTTTCCCTTTAAGGTTTTCTAAAGTGTTTTCTAGGATTTTTACGAGTACAATTTCATTAGACCGAATAGATTCTCCCTCTACCCATACAGGAAGAAAGTTTTCTGTATGACCTGAAAAAAGATGAGGAAATCCCTTAACAGGACTTTCTAAAAGAACCTTCATCTCTCTTCCTACATAGTTTTCTCTTAAAAGAAATGACGTCTCTTCAGCAAGCTCTAATAGTTTCTTTTTTCTTTCTTGAATTACCTCTTGCGCTACTTTATTCGGATAAAGCGCCGCTCTAGTCTTGTCTCTTGAACTATAAGGAAACATATGAACTTTGGCAAATTGAGTTGTTCTCATTAACTTTAACGTGTCTTCAAAATCAGCTTCGGACTCTCCTGGAAATCCGACAATAATATCTGTTGTAAATGTAAAATCAGGGCTCGCCTTCTTTAATTTCTCAATCGCTTCTGAAAACATTTGAGCGGTATACTTGCGATTCATCCTCTTGAGAATCACATTAGATCCCGATTGCAAAACAATATGAAAAGAAGGGCATGTATTTTTCCCAAAAAGCACAGCTTCCATGAGATCGTCATCTACTTCATCTGGATCAATAGAAGAAATTCTTAATCGCTCTACTCCCTCTATGGAATCTACAGATTTCACAAGGTCTGATAAACGAAGAGGACTTTCCCCTACTTCTGGAGCCCCATCAAAATCCCCAATATTAATGCCTGTAAGAACAATCTCTCGAAATCCACTTGCAACCAGAGCCTTTACTTCTTCTAAAATTTCCGCTAATTTTCGAGATCTGGATCTACCTCGCACATAGGGAATAATACAATAGGTACAAAAAGAATTGCACCCATCTTGAACCTTCACAAAAGCTCTTGTATGCGATTCAAAATTTTTAATAGAAAATTCAGGCCAAGACTCTTCAGGAAAAACAAGCGGGAGCAAATTCTCTTTTTCTTTGTTTGACACCACATCAGAAACGCCTTCAATCTGCAAAAAAGCTTCTCTTTCTTTTTCTGCTGCACACCCCGTTACAACAATTTTAGCAGCAGGGTGATCTTTAACAAGCTGTCTTATAGCATGACGACTGGAATGATCTGCAGATTCTGTAACCGTGCATGTATTGACAATACAAAGTTCTGCCTCTTCTCCCTTTTCCGCTTGAACATATCCTTGAGACTTTAATTGATCGACATAAGCTTGCGACTCATACTGATTCGTACGGCAACCTAGAGTTACTATCTTAAACTTTTTACCCATCTAATAAAAACCTCTTTTACAAGGGAGTCATTATGCCACGGAAGCTCTTGAGGATGCAAGAAAACTCTCTATTTAAAAATAAAACATCACTTATTTTTAGATTGCTATTACTTAAGAAAAATGATATAAACTTTGAAAAAAACCTATAAGAGGTCTTTCTTTGAAAGCTTGCATGATCTGTCCCTGTAAAAGTAAAAAAAATTATGACGAGTGTTGTAGACCCTATCATACAGGTCAACTCACACCTTCGGACGCTTTGATTTTAATGAAATCTCGTTACAGCGCTTACGCCCTCAGCTTAGCAAATTACATTATGCAAACAACACACCCTGACCATCCTGAAATCAATAAAAAAAATTGGGACTGGAGGGAATCCATCCTGTCTTTTTCTAAAGAAACTGAATTTATCGACCTGGAAATTCTGTCTTTTGAAGAAAAAGCAAATGAGGCTTACGTCACTTTTACCGCTTCTCTAAAACAACAAGACAAAGATATTTCTTACACAGAAAAAAGTTTTTTTGAAAAAGTAAATGAAATTTGGTTATATAAAGAGGCAGAGTTCCTCTAGCATGCTACAAGCTGAACAAGTTTCAAAAAGCTATTCTGGAGAAGTTATTTTTCAAGGGGTTTCTTTTACCCTCCAAAAAGGGGAAAAGTGCGCCCTCGTAGGAAGAAATGGATCTGGAAAAACAACTCTTTTTCGCATTTTAAAGGGCGAAGAATCCCCAGATAGCGGAACCGTGTCCTATCCTAAGGGCTATAAAATGGGTTTCTTGGACCAACACACTCAATTTAAAGCTCCCACGGCCTGGGAAGAGGCTCTTCGAGACCTTCCCCCAACCAAACCTGAACACGAAGTCGAAAGCATCCTTTATGGACTTGGATTTGATGACGAGCTCTTAAGTCGAGCTCCTGAGCTTCTTTCTGGCGGATACCATCTCCGTCTTAAGCTTGCAAAAGTTCTTGCTCAGGAACCCAATTGCCTCCTATTAGACGAACCAACCAACTATCTCGACATCTTAAGCCTTCGTTGGCTAGAGCGTTACCTTAAAAACTGGAAAGGAGAATGCCTTCTCATATCCCATGACAGAGACTTTTTAAACGGATTAGTGAACTATACCATGGGAATCCACCGAAAAACCTTAAAGAGGGTTGCAGGTGGACTTGAAAATTTTTACGAAAAAATTGTAGAAGAAGAAGAAATTCACGAAAAAGCACGCGTCGGATTTGAAAAGAAAAAAGATCACCTCGAAGATTATATCCGTCGATTTGGAGCCAAAGCGAGCAAAGCTACACAGGCGCAATCTAAAGCAAAAGCACTGGATAAAATCCCCTCTCTGACTAAACTCTCTTCTTTAGCAAACCTCTCTTTTCATTTTGAATATACTCCATTTTTTGGAAAAAAGCTCATAAGCCTAGATAAACTATCCTACTCTTACGACGAAGAAACCCCACTTATCCAAAATATTTCTTTAGAAGTTGAACAGGGGAAAAAAATCGCGATTATTGGAAAAAATGGAATGGGTAAATCTACACTACTCAAACTTATCGAAGGCGAATTAACCCCTAAGCAAGGAACTTATACGCGCTCTGATTCTGTAAAAATGGGAACTTTTGGTCAAACGCACATCTTACACTTAGACCTCAAAAGAACTGTTGAAGAAGAAATCTCCGCAGCTAATACAAAACTTCCTTATGGCGCGGTTAGATCCATTTGCGGACAAATGATGTTTTCTCAAGATGCTGCAAAAAAAAGAATTTCGCTCCTTTCCGGAGGAGAAAAAAGCAGAGTCTTACTCGGCAGAATCTTAGCCACACAAACAAACTGTCTTCTATTAGATGAACCTACCCACCATCTTGACTTAGAATCCATAGAAGGACTAATGCAGGCTATCGATTCCTATGAAGGTTCCGTTGTTCTTGTAACTCATAGCGAATGGTTACTGGACAGGTTAAATCCAGATATCCTCGTTATTTTTGAAGACAATAAGCAAAGAGTTTTTTTAGGAAATTACACTGAATTCCTAGAAAAAGAAGGCTGGAAAGAAACTTCTTCTAAAAAACCGATAAAAAAAGTTTCTACACCTACAAAGAAATCCAGCAAACCCCTAGAAAGAGAAATTGCTCAACTTGAAAAGGCTATTGAATCTGCCGAGTCTAATATTGTGGAACTAGAATTTAAGCTTGCAAAAGCGTATGAAGATAATCTTCCAACTCAGATTACGGAACTTTCCTGCCTTGTCTCTAAAGTTGAAAAAGAAATCGAAACTCTTTACCACATCTTAAGTCAAAAATATCAAGAATCAGAAAAGTAAGTGATTGTCCCATTTTCATTTTGGACAAACTCTCCGCTTGCTTTTTCACTTATATATACATCTTCCATCTCTATTTTAGGAATACCTGTAATAAATGCAAACTCGTCATCTTCTTTTTTTGCTATATTAACAAATAAGCCTATTTTTTTAAAAAAACCCTCTATCTAAGGAACACTCTTCTCATTAAACTCATATAAAGCATTTGGCTGTGCCATTTTTTTAGCCAATTAACCATTAAATGCATTGAATATCGATTTGCTAAAATCACGAGTAGTTCTTCTTCAGATTTTGCAAATACCACTTCTTTTATAATCCCTACAGACGGATTCCTCAAAACATTATGACTAGAAAAATCAGAACTAAATAATTTTAAATAGCTACTATATTTGTAGATGAAGTCCAATACAGCTATTGAATAGCATAAAAAAAACGCATCTTCATCCAAATCGTATATAGGCTGCGTAATTAAAGATGGCTGAAGTTGTATATTTTCTAATGTAAAATTAGAAGATTCTAAGCATTTTTTTATAGCCTCTTTTATTCTTAATCTAAAGAGGATAATTGCAGAAATCCCTACAGCCCCCGTCATTAGAAAAAAAACTGCGGAATAATTACCTACTTCATTTTTGTTCGGGAAAAAAGCTTGCAAGAGCCGCCCCTTGCAATAAAAGAAGACCCTTATTATCTAGCGATGAAAAAACAGGCTCTACACTAAGATCTCCTGATTCACTAGATCGCTCTATACCTACGTTAATAAATAGATCTAGCTGATTAAAAAGAAACTCTGCTTGATCTTTAAGATCTGTTTTCAGTAAATCTTTTACTAAAAACCTTAATGTATTAGTCATTTTTCGCATCGCAGGATCATCCTTAAAAACTCTTTGTAAATCAGATTCCGTCTCTGCGCATCTTGCTCGACTCATAATTTCTACACACTCCGAACTTAATTCCGCAATAGCATTAAATTGCGCTTGAGATTCTTTGTTTTTGTATAAAAAATCCAAAACAGCTACAGAAACCCCAAGAAAAAAGAGATCTTCTTGAGCTGCTTTTATTTCTATAGACTTAATTTCAGCCCCTTCTTCATTACTAAAATCCTTTCTGGATATTGAAAATTGAGGGATCAGATAAATTTTAGAATAATGATTTCCCATTAACAGTAAAGTTCCTGCAGAAGGCAAATTTTCTACGCAAGTTTGCCTGAGAAAACGCCCCTTTGCCTCTTTTAAAACAGAAAACCCTATATTAAGCTTTAAACAAAGAGCTCGAATACAAGCATCCGAAGGCCAGGAAAATGAATACCTAATGAGCCTTACTATTTTTTTAAATCCTTCAGAAGTAAATTCATTGCTTTGAGGGTATTCTGCTCTAGCATCAGAATCGCAGTCTAAAGAGCCTACTATTTCCGCATAGAAATCTTCTTTAGCCAAAACTTTTGCTAAAGGGCCCTCCAAGGTTGCCACTTCTGGTTCTTCTTCTAATGCAGATCCCATTAGGCACCTCAAAAGCATAACTAATTGGTTCATAAGGTCATTATCTTCAAAAAAAACATCTAATCCCGCTTCATCTTCTAAAAAAGCAGCATGCGTTAAGTATTTAATATACTTCTCTTTATCTTCGACTAAAAGAGATGAATCAGATTCTATAAGATCGATTATAAATGACAAGTGGGTTTTATTTTTCTGTAGAAACTCTAAGAGACCTATAGCCGCACAAAGAAAAAAACAATCACCATTGGGCATCGTTTCTCTTACAAGAAAACGAGCCCCACCAGGCAACTTACAAGGTTTTTTTCCTGAGACAAGAGGGTGCTCTTTTCTTATATTTGCAGCTTGAATCATCTTTCTGGTTAGTGTGGATCTCTCTTTCTCTGAAGAAAAGCTCTTTTTACCCATAAGCGAAAACGTCGCACGAAATAGGACATCTAACGCGACTTTTTTCGTTTTCTTATTACATAAGGTTAGTGCCGCTCCAGCAATTCCTATAGCAGAGCACAGTAGAACAGCGCCCCATCCATTATAACCATTTCCTATTGGGATAGCAGACATTAACCACTCCTTAAAATACTTCAAAAACAAGGGGAATTTTATACATTATAACATGTTTTTAATCCAGAAACCTTTCAATGAACGAGATGAAAAACTTCAATAAACATAACCCATATGCTAAATAAAAGAAGAAACACAAAAAATGCTTTATGTGTATTTTTTAAATCCATTTTTCTTAAAGACTTCATCTTCAGAAAAAACAAAACTGGCAAAATACCATTTAATAAAGCCTCTCCAAAACCTCCAGCCACCCCCAAAGCTTGGTCAAATAAATGAGGATTGAACCAAACGCAGAGTAGTGGAGGAAAAAGAGCGAGAAAAACACAGAAAAAACGAGAAAATTCACGCTTTTTCTGCTGCTGAATTCCGTCTTGAATAAAATCCACAAGAGAAAAAGAAACCCCCAAAAACGAAGTCGTTAAAGCCAAAAAAGCAAAAACTTGTCCCAAAACAAAAACTAAAGAACTCGACCCCTGGGACAACGCATATGTAACAGGAAGTCCTTTTTCTAAAACCTCCTTTAAGATTTTAGGGGAAAGAGATCCTAAAACAAGCCATTGCCATATTACATAAAGAACAAAAGCCAAAAATGTTCCAAAAATAACAGCAGCTCTTAAGACTCTTTTTTCCTGACCTAAATAGGTAGATAAAGAAGGTACAATATTATGAAATCCAAAAGCTCCAAACAGAACCGGTATCGCCGCTACCGAAAAGGAAAATGGCTTAAGATCTAATAGATTCCCCTGACTTACACCCTGGGACCCTAAAAAAACAAGAACAGGAAATACCATAAGCATCCCTAAGGACAAAATTAAATTCGCCCGGTGGATCATGCGAGACCCTAAAAGAATAATTCCACCAAATATAAAAACAAATAAGCTAAGCTCTAAAGCGGAAGATCTTGGCAAATTAAAATATCCCAGCCCTTCGCCTAAAAGAGGGGCTCCACCAGAAAAATAAGCCACTAAAAAAGCATAATAAAGAAATAAAAAAAAGGCGATTGTTATCCATTTACCTTTTCTTCCTAAAAGCTGAGAAGATAGCGTAATAAAATTAGCACCTTTTGGCATGTAAAATGTAACTTCTAGAAGTAACAGACCTGTAATCGTCATAAACAGCCAAACCAGCAGCGTCACTCCAAAAGCTGAGCTAAAGCCCCCTTGAGCTGTCATAAGGGGTATTCCTAACATTCCAGCACCTACACTTGTGCCAAAGACCATAAGGGACCCATTGAAAAAGCGAGCCCACGAAAAACTTGAGGAAATCGGAAGGGAATTCTCCATAAATCAACCTAAAATAAAATGTAATTTAAAAAACGACTTAAAGAACCTATACGCAATGGGGCGTATGGCTTTGATGAGAGATTCTTCGATGCAAACGTGTTAAAAACGATAGGAAATAATACATCATTATCTTACATTTTATGAAGTTAGCTTAAATTTTACCCACTCACAAACTATAGAGTCAATATGAAAGAAAAACTCCTATGTCGTTTTTGGATTAAAGCCTCTCCTAGCTCTCTTCAAACAAAATGTCTTGGATGGGAAGAAAACTTTTTAAAAATTAAGATTAGGGCTCTTCCTGCTAAAGGAAGCGCGAATGAAGAACTAATTTCCTATCTTTCTTTCTTACTTAAAATCCCTAAATCTCGCATTCATTTGAGTAAGGGGCATACTTCTAAAATCAAACAAGTAGAAATTGAGGGAACCAATTTAGATGAAGTTAAAATTAAAACCCAAGATTCACTCATCTAAAATTTCTTTTTTCAACTCTTTTAAGTTCTGAATTTTTAACTCAACGAGCTGAATCTTATCTTTTTCTTGTTCAGCTAAAAAATACTCCAATCTAGATTCTAAAAAATTATCTTTACTAAACTGCCAAAGTCTTCCCTTATCTTGATGTGCTTTTATTTTTTTCTGATATGAATTTCTTTCTTTTACTAATACCTCTATGCTTTTTTCTAGCTCTATAAGAGCTTGCTTTTCAATAGACGATTCCTCTCCTTGAAGATTTGTACATATAGATAAATAAATAAAAAAACAAAGAATCTTAGACAATGCTTTTCCTTATAAAAACATAATTAATATTATAGATATTTTTAAAAAGAATAAAAATCAACTCTCAATTAAATATCTCATCAGATATAATGAGAATTTCATGGAACCGGTTTAGAGATATGCGTATTTGGGGATTTTTGATCGGGGGCTTTGCCCTCATTTTCACCTTCTGCTCTTTTAAACTAGCAGATCGAATCTTAGACGGCGAAGAAGGAAGCTACTTCGTTACCGAGCAAGACCGAAATTACTCACTTCTTTTTCTTCGAGAAATCCGCAAAGAATCTCTTCTGTTTGAAGAGATTAGCATTCCCTCTCACCTTATAGATAAATCTTCAACTAAGTGGAAAGAATGGCTTAAGTCTGGAGCTCCAGGACATACGTCTTGGATTCAATATGAAATTGATCCCATTAATTTACATCTTTTAGAAGCCTATTCTTTTTCTAGAAAAGGATGGCTTTATCTTGACGAATCAGATCATTTCTTATCTAAACTCCTCTCTTTGCCTTTAATAAAAATAGATCAAAATGAACGAAAAAAAATAGGACCTTCACCTAAAGAAGATGAGCCTGATCGCAGAAAAACCTGGAATCCCCCTCTTTTTTCCGAAGGAACTAAAATCAAAACTTCGTGCGATGCCTGGAAAACATTTTGGCCTCAAGACTCTTCCCTTCTTTCTTCTTGCCAAATTACGTTATATTTTCCACCTAAAGAGATCTCTTCTTTTCCTTCTTGGATTGAAGCCACTAATGGACACTTTAGTTATGCTATAAAAATGATTGATTCCGGAAAAAACATATCATCGCCTTTGACCCGTAGGCTTCCCTACCGCCCTCCTCAACTTTTAAAGCACATACAAAAAAATGAGAATCAAGTTGCCATTCCTATCAGAGCCGCCTCTTATTACAAATCGTTTGCTCTTTTTGCCTTCGATCTTTCTAAGCCCGCTCAGCATATAGGCCCGATTCCTTTCGAACTCACAGCTGGAGAAAAAAAAGACGATAAAACGCTGACTGTTTCTCTCGATCATCTATCCTCTCTCTTTGAAAAGAACCACCACTACAAATGGCTTCTTATGCCACAAGGTCCTGAGTCCTTTACGATTGAATCAGAAGACTTTTTCCGATGGGGTCCTAAAACACCCCCAGAGTTATGAACACATTTCGTCAATAAAAAAATTCTTCCTTTTCACACACTGTTCTCAAGCTATTCTCCTATGGGAGAGTTTTTTAAGTAGCTAACCAACAGCAACTTAAAAAGTCTTTGCAAACAAGAAAAACAAGACCCTCAACAGTAGGTAGATATGGTGAAAAAGCCTTAGTTATCAACAAGTTTTCCACAAAAAAATAGATGTTATTTCATGAAATATACCCTCTATTTTTCACTTACCCACTAATACACAAGAACACGAAAATAAAAAAACTATGAGTAAATCCGCAAAAAACTTCGCCAGATATATGAACCGTTATTTTTACGTAAGTTTTTTAATTTGAATAATTTTACGCGAAATGCAATAAGATTTATTCATAGGACGTAAAAGAAAATTACAGGGCCTGAAATCTCTGTTAGTAAAAAAACTGCCTTATTGATGGATTTGCAAAAGACACGCTTTGGGAATCTCTTTATATGCGAAGTTAAATTTTCGAGAAATCCTATGCCCTCAACCATTATTCAAGAAATGCAAACCATGATTAACGCTCTCCCCCCCCCTGCGGACATGCTAAATTACTGGTACCTTACCAAGGTAAATGGAATCTCTTCAAAAATCAAAGAAAGCGTTTTTTCCTCACACTATCGACAAGGCCCGTATTTTATGAAATTTTTTTTCTTACTCATAGTTTTATTTTCTAACTTTTTGAATGCTTTAATCTCTATTGAGAATACAAATAATGAAAAAGAAATGACTGTTAAAGTAGCTGGAGCTGAGCTCTTTTGCAAAATAATGGGACACGGTGATCCAATATTTTTCATTCAAGGTGGTCCCGGACTGCCATATGACATGAAAACTCCTGTAATATCCAAGCTAACCGAAAAAAATTTAATCGTTTTTTTTGAACATCGTGGATCCTATCGCTCTACAGGAGAGGTAAACTGTGATACGATCAAGCTTGACGTTTTTGTAGAAGACTTGGAATCTTTACGAAAATCGTTTGGATTTACAAAGATAAGTCTTATAGGTGATTGCTGGGGAGGGTCTCTAGCAATAAAATATGCGATTACCCATCCAGAATCCGTGGATAAATTAGTCCTATTAAGCACTCTGCCCGCTTCATTTGAAGATCTTATATTATCTGGTATAGAATTTAAATCTCGCTTAGCACCTTTTAAAGAAGAAATTCATAACATTCAAAAATCTCAAGAATTTATATTGGGAAATCAAGAGGCTTCACTCCGAATCCAGGAACTTAATTATATCCCTCACTTTTATAATTCAGAACAAGCGAAAGCCTACGTACTCCGTTGGCCATTAACCTTAGCCGCTATGACAACTGTAGCAACAATGCGTGAAATATTAGCTCGCACAGAATATTCTAAATATTTTAATTGGCATAGCCTGTTACAGGAATTAAACAATCCAACTTTGATTATTTGCGGAGACAATGATTGGATCCCTATTTCTTCTAATGAAAAAATCCATAAAGCTATTCCAAATTCTAAACTAATTATACTTAAAGATTGTGGACATATGACTCTGTATGAAAAATCAGATGAGGTACTTAAAGCTCTAAAAGAATTTTTTGCTGAAAAATTTTAAGTAGCAAAAAAAGGCTCAACGGAACAATTGGGGGTAGGCAATTGTTCCCATGAGCCGTTTCCTTTTCGCAAAGTCTTTCAATAACTTGATTCCAATATAAACCTTTTATATTCATACACATACGCCTGTTCATTGCGTCACTCCTTATAATTATTTATTGTTGACCATCAACAACTTGTAATTAATATAAAAGTGACATTTTAACTAATTTATAACTTCCAATAAAACCAAGAAGCTATTATGAGAAAATCCGCAAAAACACTTCGCCAAATGTATGGAATGTCATTTTCACGTAAGATTTTTCAATTGAGTAATTTTACGCGAAATGCGTATTATGACAATTTCACGTAAGGCGCAATATGCAACAAGATTTATTCACAGGACGTAAAAGAGAATTACAAGGGCTAAAGGCTCTATTAGCAAAAAAAACTGCCAGCCTTGTGGTGATTCGTGGACGTCGCAGAATCGGCAAAAGTCGCCTTATTGATGAATTTGCAAAAGATATGCCTTATTTTGTTTTTACAGGACTTCCTCCAGAAAAAAAAACAACGGCTAAATCACAACGAGCGGAATTCGTTCGACAATTAAATGCAAAATTTGAATTACCGGGATTAAAAGCTGATGACTGGGGAGATTTATTCACAATACTCTCTAAGTCACTCCCTAGTGGACGCATTATTTTAATGTTGGATGAAATAACTTGGATGGGGTCAAAAGACCCCGATTTTCTTGGTAAGTTAAAAATTGTTTGGGATCTTTATTTTTCTAAAATGCCCAATTTAATTTTAATTCTTTGTGGCTCCATTTCTTCTTGGATTGAAAAAAACATCATTAGTAGCACGGGTTTCTTTGGTCGAATTTCACATAAAATCCACCTAGGCGAATTAAATTTAACCGAATGTAATCAATTATTAGAAAAAGTAGGTTTTAAGGGATCCACTCAAGAAAAGTTCAATGTTCTCTCTCTGACAGGTGGGATACCGTGGTACTTAGAACAAATTAATCCTAAATTTACGTCCCTCGAAAATATTCGACGCCTATGCTTCACGCCAAATGGTCTCTTTCTAGATGAATTTAAAAACATTTTTCACGATCTTTTTGGAAAACGTTCCGAAAGCTATGGTAAAATCGTGGAGTTTTTAGCAAATGGACCAGCAGACAATGCAGCCATTGCTGATAACATCCATTATGCAAATAGCGGACAGTTAAGTGAATATCTAGAAGAATTAGTTTTAGCCGGCTATTTAGGTCGAGAACATACATGGACTCTCAAAACTGGAAAAGAATCTCGTAACAGTCGCTATCGTATCCGAGATAACTTCTTAAGATTCTACCTTAAATATATGGCCCCCAATCTCAATAAAATTGCACGTGATTCATTTAGAGATGTTTCTCTTTTTTCCATCCCTTCATGGGAAAGCATGATGGGGCTACAATTCGAGAATTTAGTTCTTAATAACCGAGATCTTTTACTTCGTGAATTAGGGATTCGTCCCGAAGAAGTCATATATGACAATCCTTTCTTTCAAAAAAAAGGGATAAGAAAAAAAGGGTGTCAAATCGATTATCTTGTTCAGACACGCTTTGGGAACCTATTTGTATGTGAAGTTAAATTTTCAAGAAACCCTATACCATCAAATGTTATCCAAGAAGTGCAAACAAGACTTGAAGCTCTTCAAACACCCCGCGGACATGCTAAATTACCAGTACTCATTCATGTAAATGGAATCTCTTCAGAAATCGAAGAAAGCGGCTTTTTTTCTCATATTATCGACTTTGGAAATCTTTTGCATGATTAATGAAGCTTTTTTCTTACCTACTTTTGTCTTACTCAAGCCATGTCCATCATCAAATAGCTGCTATAAAAAAAGGAGTAAAACCTCTTATCTTTCTTGCTTGTTTAAAGAAAAAAATGACAAGCTGTCATCTACCAAGAGCCCCATAACATAGAGATCGCTAATGACATCTCCCTTTATATCTACATTCCCTCTTAAAGAAATACAAATTGAACATATAACCGTTTCTTATGAGGACTCTGAAGAAAACCTTCTACTCTACTTTTCTAAAACTCAAGCTAAGCAGTTCATTCATTTTTTACATGAAGCTCAAATTCATCCTAAAAAAACCTATCAAGAGGTTCTTGCCTGGCAAAAGCAGATCTCAAACAATCCATTACTCGACAATCTTTTGACTTTTCTGCATTTACAAAATAAGGAAGAAAAAAAAGCTGAAGAGCTTATTATAAAGTCCTATCATCAATATCCAAACTACCTTTTTGCTAAAATCAACTATGCGGATCAATGCCTTCGGCAAAAAAAGTTGGATCAAATCCCTCTTATTTTTCCAACCTTTGACCTTACTTCTTTATTCCCTAAAAAAACCAAATTCCATGTATCTGAATTTAGAGGTTTTATGATTTTGGCCTGCAGATACCATCTAGTTATTAAAAAAAAGAGCTTAGCAAAAAACTACTGTCAAAATGCCTACTTGGCCGACCCCTCACACCCCAGCGTAGTCTTACTCGAGCAAAAATTTTTCTTTAAAAACTATACCCGTAAAAGCTTGTTTTTATTCTTTAAATTCTTTAAGTTGTGCCGTGCTCTAATTATAAAACCATGGCAAAAAAGATCCAGAAAGATTTTTCCTTAGCTCCTCATCTATAATAATTAAGAAGAAATCTTTCTCTAAAAAAGACTAAAACACTTAAAGGCTTAGCTTATGAAAAGTTTTTTTACCTCTCCTTCTTTTAAAAAAGCAACAAAGCTACTAACTTACGCATTTAACCTTTTTCAACGTAAAAAATCACGCCTCTCAGCAATCCAGAAAACCAATTTCGAATCTCACTTAAAATCTTTGCAAGATGCCATCTTAAATAAAGAAAAACGAAAAGTAAAAGATGAAGTAAAAATTGTCAAAGCGTTACTTGAACAGTTATTTCCTAAAACTCCTTTGCAAAAAGGATTAAGCTTTCTCTTAGCTCTTTTTATAGCTCTTTGCTTTGCTCTTTTAATCCGACAAACTCTTTTTGAGCTCTATGAAATTCCTACAGGGTCTATGCGTCCTACTCTAAAGGAAAAAGACAGACTTATCGTTTCAAAAACCTCATTTGGTATTAACACTCCTTTTAAACTTAATCAGATTTATTTTGAACCTTCTCTAGTTCAAAGAAACGGTATTGTCGTCTTCTCTGGAGAAGACATGGATATTCGAGATGTAGACACTCGTTACTTCTATATTTTCCCAGGTAAAAAACAATATGTAAAAAGACTTATTGGAAAACCCGGGGATACTTTATATTTTTATGGAGGCCTTATTTATGGAACAGATAAAGAAGGGTGTGACATTTCTCAAGAACTCCAACTAGACCGTCTTAAGCAAATAGAACATATTCCATTTATTCAATTTGAAGGCAAATTAATAACTGCTTCTCAACCTATAAATGGAGTCTATACTCCTGTTATTATCTATCAAATGAATGAACCGGTAGTTAAACTCTCCATTAATGAATCCAATCAAGCACAAGGAACAACCCTCCCTATCCTTGTAAATTCCAATAAAATCTCTCCAGCGCCCACTTTCTATGATGACCTTTGGGGGATTAAAAACTTTGGAATGGGGAGACTCCTGACAAAGCAGCAAGTTCTTCAATTCACCAATGAAACCCTCCAAAATGTTCCTGAAGGACTCCTCTACCTAGAAATACAACATCACCCTAACTTACAAAACATCAAAGTTAAAAGAGACATACGCGGACGAGTTCGTCCTATGATTGGATTAAATACATCTATCATTCCTTTAAATGAAACCCACATACAAACTCTTTTCAGTAATTTATATACAGCGCGTTTCGTAGTAAAAAATGAATTTGCCTACCGGTATGGGTTGCCTGAAAGCGCTACACAAAGCCCCTTCCTTCCAGCTATTGCTAATGTTCCTAATGGAACATATGAATTTTATAATGGAATAGCCTATAAAATATCTTGGGAAGGCATTGCTTTTGAACTGGAAAAGAACCACCCTCTTTACCAGCTAGACCCACAAAGAATGCAACTATTTTACAATCTAGGAATTGAGTTTGATACAAGAATCATCCCACCAAACAGCTACCCTTCTACATTTCCTTCTAGATATGTGTATTTTAGAGACGGAGCACTTTATGCAATGGGATCTCCTGTTTTCTATCCTTCGGATCCTTTCTTATCCATTTTCAATCAACAAGAGATAGCAAAGCAAGAGCCCACACAAAAAAGCTACAACTATGTGCCTTTTATTGACCATGGCCCCCCACTTCATCCTAATGGAACCCTAAACATTCCTCTAATCCAACAATTTGGACTTACCATCCCGGATAAAATGTATCTTGTACTTGGGGACAATCACGCTATGAGTGCAGATAGCCGAGAGTTTGGATTTGTGCCTGAAAAGAACCTCAAAGGCGCCCCTGATCTAATTTTCTGGCCTCCAGGACATCGCTTTGGCCCTCCTAATCAATCACCTTATCCTTTTATGAATTTCCCTAGATCTATTATGTGGGCCATTATAGCCTTTGGAATCTCTGGCTACCTAATTTTCCAAAGAAAAAAGAATAAACTCCCTTTAATTTAACTAAATTCAAAAGAAAGAGAAGTTACACATTTTAAGATGTACAATTTCTCTTTCTTTAATTGCTTATTGACAAATTTATTAAATCGATATTAAATAAAAAAATAGCTACTTAATAAAGGACATCCTTCTTATGTGTAAAAATCCAATGAGAATCTATGCTGGGCCTTCTCGATATGTTCAAGGAAAAGACGCTTTTTCAAGAATAGGAAAAGAAATTAAATCCTTAGGACTCCACGGAAAAGCATTTATTGTGATATCAAAAACTGCTGAAAAAATCACGCGTCCTATGTGGGAACTCTCTTTAAAAGAAGAGAGCATTGAATTTACTATCTACTCTTTCTCTGGAGAATGCTCAGATTCAGAAATTCAAAAAATACAAGTTCAAGCAGCATCTGTTAAAGCTAACTACTTTATAGCCATTGGCGGAGGTAAAGTATTAGATGCCGCTCGAGCCGCAGCAGAAGTTCTTAGGCTCGAAACAGTAATTTGCCCTTCAATAGCTTCCACAGACGCTCCATGCATTGCTCTTTCTGTTATTTATACCGATGAGGGCGAAATGCAAGAATTCCGACTCCATCGAAAAAATCCCATCTTAGTTTTAGTAGACTCTAATGTTATCGCCAAGGCGCCTAAACGATTCTTAATTGCTGGAATGGGGGATGCTCTTTCCACTTACTACGAAGCTAGGACGTGTAAAAAGACAAATTCTCTAAATCTACGTGGAGGAACTCAAACAGAAGCTGGCCTTGCTATAGCAAAACTATGTCGCGATATCCTTTTAACTGACGGGGTTACTGTTGCTAATTCCTATGAAACTCAAGGGATCACACCGGCGTTTGAACGCATTGTTGAAGCCAATGTCTTACTCTCTGGAATGGGTGTTGAACTATGCCATGTAGCCGGCGCTCATGCAATTCACAACGGATTGACACAGCTTAAAGAGACACATTGTTGCTACCACGGAGAAAAAGTTGCCTTTGGGCTCATTACACAACTGGTATTAGAAGGAGAGGACATTTCAGAGATCCATCGTCTTTTACAATTTTATAAACAAGTTGGATTGCCTTGCACTTTTAAACAGCTGGGGTTAAATAGTCCGACAGAAGACATGCTCCTTAAAGTAGCTATCCGATCTACAATAAGTGGAGAAACTATGAGCCACGAACCGTTTCCAATCTCTCCAAACATGGTTGTTGAGGCTATGAGGCATGCTGACGACCTTGGAAGAAACACTTAAAATAAAACAAAAAAGCTCCCCTTACTTTCTATAGTAAAAGAAGCTTTATCCATTTATAAACGTGGGCAGACTCGAACATTAACTCTAGCAACCTCTCCATTAAGATCTAAAACATCCCCTTCCAACTCAGTTACAAAAGTGAATGTTCGAGCTAAGATCTCATTACAAATATACTCTTTGTATTGGTGAAAACACGCCTCAACTTTAGGAGAAGTTTTAATTTCAACAAAAATACGATCCACTACATTAAACCCAGCCTCTTTTCTCATAAGATTGATCTTATTGACCATTTCTCGTGCCAACCCCTCTTCTTCAAGTTCTGGGGTTAACGAAGTGTCTAAAGCTACTGTAATTAAATCTAAAGCATGCGCTACAACACCCTCTAAAACCTTTCTTTCAACATTAATATCTTCAAAAGTTAGATGGATCTTTTCTCCTTCCACCTCAATTTCAACAACCTGATTTGAAAGCAATCTATGAAGTGTTTTCTGATCAAATAGACTTACAGCTTTATGGACCGCATTCATATGCTTTCCCACTTTTTTTCCTAACAATCTAAAGTTTGGTTTTGCTATAAGTTCTACAAAAGCCGTTTCCTCTGTATGATAAACTACTTCTTTTACATTAAGTTCTTCTGCAATCAAGTGTTTTTTGTTTTTTAAAGCGGATAAAATCTTTTCATTTGATGAGATTACGTGCGCTTTAGACAAAGGCTGCCTTACTTTAATTTTATGCTCTTTACGAAGAGAATGCCCACTACTCACTACAGACTGAACAGCCTTCATCTCTGTTTCTAATAGCACATCTCTAAAAAGAGAATTGACTAGAGGGAAATTGCATAGATGAACAGAATCTGGATCTTTTGCACTGCGCAATGGCTGATAAATAGACTCACTTAAAAAAGGAATAAATGGGGCTGTTATTTTTGAAAGCGTATGAAGAACTGTATAAAGAGTTTTAAATGCCTGATCTCTATCTGGAGATTCTTTGTCTGACCAAAAACGAGAACGACTTCTTCGAATATACCAGTTTGTCAGTTCCTGAATAAACTCTATAAAAGGAGCTACCGCCTTGCTTAAATCATAAGAGTCCATAGAGCTTGTTACATCTTGAATAAGTTTCTGCAAAAGAGATATTATCCATCGATCGATATCCGATTCTGGGCTTTTATCTAACTCTGAAGGACTCCATTTATAAATTTCTGCATAGGTAGAAAAAAAGACATAACTATTCCAAAATGGAATTAACGCCTGTCTTAATACATTCTCTACCCCTTTTTCAGAAAACCGAAGATCTTCAGCTTCTACTGCAGGACTATGCAAAAGATAAAGCCGAACAGCATCTGCACCATACTTATTAAATACCACATCGGGCTCTGGATAATTTTTTAGTCGCTTAGACATTTTATTTCCATCTTCGGCTAAAAGAATCCCATTGACTATGACATTTTTAAATGCAGGCTTATCAAAAAGAGCCGCAGACAAAACGGTTAAAGTATAAAACCATCCCCTTGTCTGGTCAAGCCCCTCCGCAATAAAATCTGCCGGAAATGCATCCATCGTTTGTTTTTGATTTTCAAAAGGATAATGATTTTGGGCGTATGGCATAGATCCAGACTCAAACCAACAATCGAATACTTCAGGGATTCGGCGAAAAATTTCGCCGCCTTCTTCAAAAGTAAACTCATCGATAAAATGTCTATGTAGGTCTGTAACTTTTTTACCCGTTTTTCCTTCCAACTCTTGAATTGAAGATATGACTCTGATATCTCCTTTTACATTACGCCAAAGTGGGATCGGCGTCCCCCAGTATCTATTTCGAGACACGGCCCAATCTCTAGCATTCTCAAGCCACTTTCCAAATCTTCCGTGTTGAATATGACTAGGAATCCAGTGAACCTGTTCATTCGCTTGAAGCATCTTATCTTTGACTTTTTCAACTGCTATAAACCACGTTCTCACAGCTTTATAAATAAGGGGGGTATCTGATCTCCAGCAAAAAGGATACCTATGTCGAATTTGTCCGTGATGAAAAACCTTAGCTTCTTTTTTTAATCTTTTGATTATTTCTTTATCCGCATCTTTTACGTAAAGACCTTTTAAATCTGAAACCTCTTCTGTAAAACGGCCATTAGAATCAATCGGACAAACTAACTCTATCCCTTCCCTTTCACATGCATAAAAGTCTGTCTCTCCAAAAGCTGGTGCAGCATGTACTAATCCAGTTCCTTCTTCACTGGACACCCCATCTTCTAAAATAATTTGAAAAACAGATCCTTTAGTTTGAGTCGCAAAATAAGGCAAAATTGGTTCGTATTTCAGCTTTGCTAACTTTTCTCCCAAAAAAACTTCCAGCACTTCATATAAATCAGAAGACTTGAAATAACGAGATAAGCAATTTTCAGCTAAAATGTATATACAAGCCGTTTCTTTCACCTTAATCTTTACATAAGAAATATTTTTTTTAGCCATAATAGCGAGATTAGAAGGTAAAGTCCATGGGGTTGTCGTCCAGACAAGAAGATGTACGCTAGGATCTTCTTTCAAGGCAAAAAGAACCGTTAAAGAAGGATCTTCTACGTCTTTATAGTTTAAATTAGCTTCGAAGTTAGAAATAGGAGTTCCTAACTGCGCTGAAAATGGCATTACTTTAAACCCTTCATATACGAGCCCCTTTTCATATAACTGAGAAAAAACCCACCAAACCGATTCCATAAAAGAAGCATCCATTGTATGGTATGTTCCTTTAAAGGAAACCCAACGTCCCATTCTATCTACTGTTCGCTTCCACTCTTCTGTATAGCGAAGTACAATAGATCGACACTCTTCATTAAATTCCGGGATACCAAAGGATTCAATATCCGCAGCTCCAGATAATTCTTTAGCTTTTTCTATCTCGTTTTCTACAGGAAGACCATGACAATCCCAACCAAAACGTCTTGGAACATAAAAGCCTTGCATCGTCTTGTATCTAGGGATAACGTCTTTAATTGTTCCTGCTAAAATATGCCCATAGTGTGGGAGCCCTGTTGCAAACGGAGGCCCATCATAAAAAGAAAATAGAGGAGAATCCTTCCTTAAATCCAAAGATTTTTCAAACACTTGGCTTGACTTCCAAAAATCTAATATTCGTTCTTCTCTTTGAGGAAAAGTCTCTTGTTTCTTATGTTCAAACATGTTATCTCGCTTCGCTTTTCATAGGGGTTTTTTACGAAATTCTATCTTATAAAAGTGTTTCTTGCCAGAAGAATACAACACTTTTCATTCTTAGGTTTTAAAAAAAGTAAAATATACATTTTACGCCTTTGTAAATTCCGTTGACTCCAAAGACCTCTTTATGAGAAAATTGATAGTTAAGCATGGACAATCCAACCTCATGCTTAAGCTCCTTTTGGGGGTGTACTGGTTTCGACTTGGGAATAAAGTAATAGTGGCATGCGGAGGTTGTTGGATGGCCTCCTTAAAAATCCAACAAAACAATAATTGGTGAAAATGATTTCAACCAAGAGTTCGCACTAGCCGCGTAATTGTTGCTAGTCGCAGCTTCACTGCTGCAAACTCCGATAGCCTCGCGCCTGACCAGGAGCGTTAGAACTATCGTCATCAACCCTGGTATGGCCTATAGCGTTTCCTCTTCTTAAGCTAGAAAGCCAAGATCGCTAAGTAAGAGATACAATCTTTTGAGTGGCGTCTTCCTTTGAGATTGGTATTACATGAAGGCGATAAGCATGTAGTCATTATTATAGAGTTTGCTAAGGACGAGAGTTCGATTCTCTCCACCTCCAATCAAAATTAAGGCTTCAGTTTTACGACTGAAGCCTTTTGTTTTTAGTGACATACAATTACAAATTCACGTCGAAAAATTCAACTGCGTAAAGCCCAATTACGCAAATTTTACGCACTAGACTGGATGAAACTGCAGTAAAAACTGCTTCAAAAATGCTTAGAGCTGTACTACGGTTGGCAGAATTTCTTTAAACTTGTGAGGTTGGGAAATTTCGATATCCCCTAGAAAAGCTTCTTTATCCAAAGCATTCATATGAGGAAATAATACTCGAAGCATATCGATCATCTCCTGTGGGGTCAGGACTTGATAAGTTGAGTCCTCAACAAGCCGCAACTCTTCATCTGAATAAAGCCTTTGCAACTCGGGCAAAATTTTCGTCTCTTCCTCATGAAGGTGGAGCAGATTATTGCCTACAAACTTACGAAATGTTAGATAAAGCTGGTAACCTATTTCGACCTTTCTATCTTGGTCTTTCTCACTTATTGCCGCACTTAACAAAGAATCGATTTCTGGAAATGCTGCATCCATTTCTTCGTGCTGATCATGCGCAAGAAGATGTACTGTTGCCCCCTTCTTTTCGAGCAATGAATGTAGCTTTTCTTCTTCATACCTTGCATGCCCCTGCAACATGCCAGAAACATCAGCCCACTCGGCCTTAACCTCTTCAATCTCCGCATTTTTACGAAAATCAGTTTTAGCAATCAGCCTTTCAAGATTATTCAAAGCTGCACTAACATATTTATGTTCTCTATAGAATTTTACTCGCATCTCTCACCTCTTTAAATTAAAACAATTTATTAGCTATTCCCTTCAGTGATGTATCTAGACAAAACCCTCTTCCTTATCTCCTCTAACGGATAATCAGAAGGGCCAAGCATGTATTCCAACGAAATACCCTGTAAAAGCGACCTCATGTAAGTCGCTTCCATGTCTGGATCAGAAAACCCTAGCTCTAAAAACAACTGCCTTTCCATTTGAAATATTTTTGCAAACTGTTCCTCATATTTCTGCATCGCTTCATGGATCGCTGCGACACCATCCTCGGTCAAATAAAGCATATTGATAAACCTGAGCTTTCCCGTTTTGCTTCTAAGCTCGCCTAAAACAAAATCCACTAGAAATATAAGCCGTTCTTTTGGGTTTGCGATCTCTTTCATCCCTTCTGCAAGGGGAAAAAAATCTTCCAGTCTTTTTCTTGCAAAAATGACAAGCAAATCTCTTTTACTCTTAAAGTAATGGTAAAAGAGAGCCTTCGAGACTCCCGCTTCTTTCGTAATGTCCTGTATGCTACTCCCATGATATCCCGTCTTAGCAAAGACTCTTATTGCCGCTTCTAAAATTTCCTTTTCACTTCCAGTTCTCATAGGGATCACTCTCATTTTATAAAGGGTATAATACTCAAAACTGACCGATCGGTCAATGTCAAAAAAAACTTATAGGTTAGTAAGATTAGACGACCTATCCACAAGTCGATGTAACATTTGTGGGTCATGGGAACAATTGGGGGGGGGGGGGCAGTAACGATCATTCCTACCGCGACCAATATGGTTTCTAACGAGGGGGAGCTGAGTAATTATTATCCTCTACTCACTGATTAAAAAATGGCCGTATTTCAGTAAATACGGCCAAATGACTTGACAAACTGGCCGTATATTGGTTAAAATGGCCGTATAAGATAGAGGTGGCCGTAATGAGCTTACGTGATAATAAAATGGCGGTATTGAGAGTATTAGGGTTAGAGTCCGAACCAATCGGTCTGCTGGAGCTAATACATAGATTGGGGGGGGGTAAGGAAAGATCTGTCAGGAGATGGCTACACCTTCTGGCCGAAGAGGGGGTAGTTAGGAAAATAGGTCAAAAGCGCGGAACTAAATATATTGTAGCAGGTCGATCAGAAGAATCTAAAGGTGAAATAAGCAGTTGTTTCAGCTCAGCAAGTTTGAAAGTTATTGAGTTCGTGAAGAGACCTTTGTTTGAGCGGCATCCTATTGCCTATGCTGATGATTGGTTTGATAGCTATCAACCTAATTTTAACTATTATTTACCAGAGATGTTACGGCAGCAGTTACTAGCATCAGGAGAGAGATCTAATGTCAAAGATCCTGCAGGTACGTATGCCCATCAAATTTTTAATAGGCTGATCATTGATCTATCATATAACTCATCGCGTTTGGAGGGAAACACCTACTCTTTGTTAGACACTGAACGTTTGCTTCTTCATGGCGATACTGCTGAAGGAAAGCTGGATGAAGAGAAAGCTATGATTTTGAATCACAAGGAAGCTATTCGTTATCTTGTTGATAATGCACCAAAGATCGAGGTCAGCCGTAATGTTATATGTACTCTGCACTTCTTGTTGTCTGATGGACTTGTGGAGTCAACGGAAGCGGGCAAGGTTCGAAGGTATGGTGTTCGCGTTGGAGGATCAACTTATATCCCATTTGAAGACCCAAAAAGATTAGAGCAACAACTAGAGAAGATAGCTCATAAGGCAGTGCAAATTAGAGATCCTTATGAACAAAGTATTTTTCTATTGATTCATATTAGTTATTTGCAAGCCTTCGCTGACGTGAACAAACGAACTGCTCGACTATCAGCCAACATATCGCTGATTCGAGGAAACCTTGTGCCGCTTGCATTTAGTGATGTCAGAGTTGAAGACTATATGCCTGCAATGATTGCGATCTATGAACTCCAGAACGTGAAGCCTCTGATAGATCTATATGTTTATTCCTATCTACGTACCTGCGCAGCCTATGACTCGACAGTCAAAGCAATGGGCTTTGATGAGGTGCGCGTGAGGTATCGACAAGAGAGAAAGAAAGTGGTAAGGAACGTAATCTTACAAACATTAATCGGAAAGGAAATAAAAAAGTTTGTGGATGCGGAAGCATCGGAGTACGTACCGGCGACAGTACGGGTAGACTTCGTAGAAGATGTTCTAGAAGATTTAGAACAGATGGATGAAAGTAGGTTGGCTGGCCTAGGTATCACGCCAGAGCAGTTGAAGGAGTGGAAAGAGAGGAAGGAGTAAGAAACAGAATCAAATAGTTCTGCTTTGTGTGCTTCCGGTTGGATTGCGTGAAAGTTAAATAGACACTTGCAAGCTTTTGTTGCTCCTCTGAATTCTCAAAAAAACAGGATATCCCTCTTTTAACTTCAGACTTTTTCGGGTCTCTTGGATCCTTGATTTTTTGCAAAAGTCTACGAAGTTTAAGATGTTTGAGGAAGCGGATGAGTTTTGCTACGGAGAAATCCGGTTGATTTTCTGTCGAAGGTTTAGATGGGACTTTAAAATTAAGGTCGTTCATGAGAATCTTTTGGCTAAGCTTTGTTTTTGTTGGAAAAACGGCTTGATGCCTGTCTATGTGGCTCTATTTGATTTTGTGGTCTTTCTAGAGCCTCTATATCTACATAAGCAGTTGGTTATAAGTTAATTATAGTACAAAACAAGGCTTTTTTTGAACAAAAAAACGCTTCTAAAAATATGTTTAGAGGCGTTTTATTTAAGAAAAATGTAACGCAATACGGATGTAGATTAGATCTTGAAAAACATGCTGTCGATATATCGTGTAAGATTGACTATGAAAGGAT
>CAMDHO010000036.1 GCA_945898205.1 Chlamydia trachomatis
TTTGCCATCATCTTTCGTATAGGCTAAATCTTTGTTGATTGCTACGGTGCCTTCTGCAAAGAGAGGGATAAACATTTGAGGTTGTGTCATACGATTCCAAAAAAGTGATTTTTGCCTAACTTTAATATCAGAAATCTGATTTTTTTGGATCTTTTTTAAATTATTTTATGAGATCAGGATGTCTGAATCTAGTCTTTTCTGATTGCTTGAAGAGTTTTCAAGCTCATCCTGAACTATCAAATTTTTATATGGCAATTGTGGAGGATATCTTCAAGGCAAAGGAGGTTGATGGGGATAAAGAAATTGATCGCTTTCAGAAAACTTTAGCTGAGATCGAATGCAAGCTTCTTAAGGTTTGTGGCATGTCTCTATTAGGCAACCTTGACTTTCACTAGAGCCAAGCATGCTCATATGTTAGAAAAAAACTACTTGGTTCGATATTCACTGGAAAACTGGTTTTTAAAGATGGGAAATATCGAACTACTGAATTAAATGAAACAGGTGTTCTTATCGGTTTATTTTAGAAGCAATTAAGGTAAAAAAAAACCGGAAATATTGTCATTTCTGAAAACGTTTCCGGTGATTTGCCCTTCACCGATCTTACATCGAACCAATTTATCGATGGAATGCGCAAAATCTATGAGCTTGAACCGTTTATAAACATTTATTCAATTAGCGCAAATAGAGAGGGAGGGAAATTTATCCAGGAAGCGGCAGTAGCAAGTCTATAAAAGGCTTTGCAGCTCTTGTCTACTACCTCCTAATAAGAAGTAGAACCAATAAGTATAATCATCTCCTCCACGCCCTCCTCTCAAAACCTCACGGTTTTGGAGGATAATTCAAGCAAATCTTTTTTACTCGACCTTGTCAGAATAAGTGGATAGAAACCTCTCTATTGTGGTAACAAGAGCTATTGGAGTTTCCATCATAGGATAATGGCCAGAGGCTTTACAACACTCTAACTGAGCATTTGGGAACCACTCTAAAAATGTGCTACGCATAAATGCTTCACTTCCCTCAAAGTCATGCTCACCAATCAAAACTAAGATTGGTGTCTGTAGACCTTTAACTGCTGCGGAAAAGTCAGTATAAAAAAACATTTTCATATAGCCAAGACGAGCTTCACTTGTAGACCATTTACGATTGTCCAGAACCATTTTTTTGGCAAACGCCTTGGTATAACGATTGCTGGTCAATGTATTGACGCATTCCATAGCTGCTTCATCATTGTTTAAGGCAGCACTTTCAAAAAAGTCCATCATTTCTTTGGGACCAGGCGATCCACAAGCGGGAACAGGTGTTATTGCTATAACGCTTTTAACTCTGGATGGATTGTCTACAGCAATTTTTTGAACAATCATTCCGGACATAGAGTGTCCAATCAGATGAAATTTGTTCCAACCTAGGGAGTCAATGAGCTTCATGGCATCTTTACTTGCTTCTTCTGCTGAATATGTCCCTCTGATTTCCTTGGAACGACCATAGCCACGCAAGTCTACAAAGACGTAGGTGTAATCATTAGTATTAAGATAAGGAATCATAACTTGTCGAATCACCCATCCAATGATGCATAACAAGTACTTTTTCTTTTCCTGATCCTATTTGCTTATGCGCAATAACTTCCATATTTTGCTTCTCCGACAAATTGAGGGGTTTCGCCGATAAAGGCGATAGGAAAGCTAGAAGAATACCGATAAATGCAGCCAATTTTGAAGAAATGTATTGAAACATGATGGCTCTTGGTTCGTGATTTAATAGGCAATTATGACAAAACTGATATTTTTACGACAAGCAAAACTTGATAATCTTCTTGAAAAATACTAATAAAATTAGTGATAATAAAGAAAAAGGACAAGTTATATGAAGATCGATTCCTTCTTCGCTCAACATCAGATATTTACAGTAGATGAGCTACTTGCTTGGCTGTCTAAGGAATCCACTGGCGTCATTAATCACTCAACCCTACATAATTCTTTAGCCTACCATCAGAAACAAGGCCATATCCTTCGCATTCGCAGAGGCTTGTATTATTCTATTCCTAAAGGGGTAATTGCAAGCACTTATCCCGTTGACCCTTTTTTAGTTACTAGCAAGATGGCAGAGGACGCATTATTGGGTTATAGAACAGCCCTTGATTTACACGGAAAACTGCATACTACATCTAGTAAATTTATCTACCTGTCAAAAAAACGGGTAATGGCTTCTTTTGTTTTTAAAGACATTGAATATCAGGCAGTTTCAATTCCAACAGCACTGAAGGCAAACAATAATGAGCAATTTGGCACTCAATCCATCGATCGCCTAGGTCAAAGTGTATTAGTAACTACTCTTGAACGTACATTGGTTGATGTTTTAGACCGCCCGCATTTATGTGGGTCCTGGGAAGAAATTTGGCTTTCTCTTGAGAGCATTGAATACCTAGATCTAGATCTGGTGTTGAAATATGCCCTTCTTTTAGGCAACGCAACCACGATTGCTAAACTTGGATTTTTCTTAGAGACTCATCGTGAAAGACTAATGATATCAGAAAATTATCTTGAAAATCTTTGTAAACACCGCCCTCTGAAACCGCACTACCTAGAACGTAGAAATAAACAACCTCAAAAAATGATCTCAAAATGGAATCTAATTGTTCCTTTGAGCCTAATTAATCGTGAATGGGAAGAACCTAATGGAAATATCTAAGCAAGAATTATTGAGAGAAGCCATAGAAACAGGATTTCGACCTGAAATCATGGAAAAGGTTTGGCATCTGATGGCCATTCTTGATGGCATCAGCATACATCCGTTTTTAAAGGACCGATTGGTGTTAAAGGGAGGTACAGCTTTAAACCTCTTTTTCTTTGACCTTCCCCGATTATCTGTGGACATTGACCTAAACTACATTGGGCAACTCGATCGACAAGAAATGTTGCTAGAACGTCCAGAAGTAGAAAAAGCTTTAGAGGCTATATTTCAGAGAGAAGGCTTAAGTATTCGACGCATCCCTCAAAAACATGCAGGAGGAAAATGGCAGCTTCGCTATGCAAGTGCGCTTGGAGGGAATGGCAACCTAGAAGTCGATTTGAATTACATGTTTAGAATGCCTTTGTACGAAATACATAAGAAACGTTCACACAGCATTGGAACGAGAAAAACTAAAGAGATTCCACTTTTGGACCTCCATGAGCTTGGTGCAGGTAAGCTTTCAGCTCTATTTGGAAGGCATGCTTCTCGTGATCTCTTTGATGCTCACCAACTGCTCACGAAATGTTCTTTAGATACCGAGCAACTACGACTAGCATGTCTTGTGTATGGAGCAATGGGAACAAAAGACTGGCGGGAAATATCGAGCGATGGGATTCACTTTGAGGAAAGTGAACTTAAAGATCAGCTCATTCCTGTACTCAGAAAGCGTACATTTCGCAATGACGATTGGTTAAGCTGGACACATCAACTGCTAGCTGACTGTAAAACAGCTTTGAAGATCCTTTTCCCTTTGAGTGAACGTGAGCGAGCTTTTCTGCAAAGCTTATTTGAGGGTGGAACGATAGACGCAGCACTGATCACGGATGATCACAATTTGACTGAGAAAATCAACACTCATCCTCTTTTATTGTGGAAAGCAAAGCTTGTTTTGGAAAACAGACAGAAATAGAGGAAGGATAGGTTATGAAAAGTCATGCAGAGTTGACAAAGAGACAATCACAAGTGCTTCCCTATCTTCTCTCTTGCCCCACTTACGAAGAAGCTGCCCGCCAAGCTCATGTTAGCGTGAAGCAAATCTACTGCTGGCTCAAAACATCGGCCTTCAAAACTGAATTAGATAGAAAGCGTAACGAAATCATTGAGGAAGCTATCAATAAATTGAAGTATAACACTAGGAGAGCTGCCGATATGTTGGTTAGTCTCCTTTCTCATTCAAATCCAACGATTCAGCGTGGTGTGGCTAATGATTTGCTCAATCATGTTGCCAAATTCATTGAGCTGCATGAGATTGAAGAACGAATTCAATTGCTGGAAGTAAAGGTAAAATCATGAGTCAGAAGCAACGCTTGAAACAATTGGAAAAGAAGGCTCATGGTCAATTCTTAGCCTTTTTTGTTTTGCCACGTGGGCTCTGTAATAGAAAAGAAAGGGAGACACAACTTTGGGACGATTATGTGAAGAATGGGGGTAACAAAACGGCAACACCTGCCTTTCTTCCCCATTCCAACGATCATTATGGCTTTGTATGTTGTGTTGAAGTTTCTGTTGTGAACGAATGGCTTGCCAACAACGCTAAACCTTCGCTGAATTTGGGTCCCATCTGATTGTGGGACTCTGCCCAACTATCTTCCCATGGCCATCCTTAAATAGAACCAGTCCTTTTGCAAAAAGATAAAAACGATCTCGAAAAGAAGCTTGTCTACTTTCTGTTTGCAAATTATACGTGAAGGTATAAATTGCAAATTTCAGACAAGGAGTAAAAAATGCCTTTCGCACAAGAAACTACTGAGCTATGTAACGAAAAAAACTCCTCTTCTGAATTTTTCATCAACCTATTTTCTCGAGGATCACATTTCAAACAACGATTGGAAATGTACCATTCTACAACGATGTGCAAGGCTATTTCTGCTGATTTAAACGTAAAAGATCGTCACATCAAAGACTTGCCAATGACCTATCGAACGATTAATCACTGGGAGTCCAAAGGATTGATTGATTGTGCTCGGAAAGAAGATGCTGTGTGGCGTCAATTTAGCATCATGGATCAATTATGGCTCTACACCATACAAGCTTTGCGGGAGTTTGGGCTTTCATTAGATCGAGTGAAAAATGCGAAAGAGATCTTTTTTGCTCCAATAGACAACTACTCCTTTTCGATAATGGAGTACTACACAAGCTGTGCCTATATCCTGTTAGAGGATGTCTTCCTAATCGTATTTTCCGATGGCTTCGCTATTCCTTTAACTTATACAGAATATCAAAATGCATTGAAGTTAAATTGGATCAGAAACCATGTACAATTAAGCATAAACGAGATGATTCAAAAAATCTTTCAAGATCCGAATCTTGAATCCAGATATAAAGACGAAGCTTCGATTACGCCTCAAGAATTTGAAGTTTTGCATATGATTCGCACGGGCAATTTTGAAGAGATAAAAATAAGATTTGCTAACGGTTCTATTTACCTTCTTGAGGGCATCGAAGATCTTTCCAGAGTTGCAAAAATTGGAGACATTATACGGGAAGGAAACTATCAAGATCTCGAAGTTAAGCAAGAAAATGGCAGAGTGGTTAGCCTAAAGCGGACCATAAAAAAGTTGATTGAGTAACGCTATGGCACACAGCCAGGAAAAAATAACATAACCTGACACGTCTATTGAAAACCTCAGGGGTGTGTCTCAAACGGAGCAATATATGCTGTCGGTTGAGTCATGCCAAAAAATTTTGAATAGCAGTGGCAAAAATTACACGAATAATGAGATCCAAAAGATCAGAGAGTTGTTATACCGGTTAGGTGAGATAGATTATGAACAGTTCAAAGAAAGAAAAAGGCTCCAAGAAAGCCATTATTTACACTCGAGTTTCCACAGACGATCAAGCAGTTAAAGGGTATAGCTTGCTCGATCAAGAGGAAGTTCTTCGCAGGGCTTGCAAGGCAGATGGAGTTGAGGTCGTTGACCACATTCAAGATGAGGGGTATTCCGCCAAAACATTTAATCGTCCTGGATTTCAACGGTTATTGACGAGTTTAAAAAACGGTCAAATAGCAGTTGAGTTTTTTTACGTAGTGCGTTGGGATCGTTTTTCTCGTAACATGGAAAATGGATTCTTAATGTTGCGTGAGCTTAGAAGTTATGGGGTTGATGTAAAATGCTTAGAGGAAACATACGACACTTCTGATCCTTCGGCAGTCTTATTAAGAGCCATAAAAATGGCAGAACCAGAAATGGATAATCGCAGAAGAGCCAAGAATAGCCAGATGGGCATTCGACGAGCTTTAAAAGAAGGCCGTTATGCCTGTGGAGCTGCTCCTGTTGGTTATTCGTGGGATCGGAGCGGAACACTCCCTATGATCAAACCAAACGAAAATGCGCACTTGGGGAGATGAGGAAGAACAGGAGGTAATAGGCATTCATGAAGCGATTGTTTCAAGGGAATTGTTTGACAAAGTTCAAACCATTTTAGCAAGAATCCTCGAAAAGAATGCTTCTCCTATCGAGAAGATCAACTACCGAGACGAACTTCCTTTGAGAGGACTACTTCAATGCCCTACATGCCATTCCTCCTGGACGGGCAGCGGTTCAAAAGGGAATGGAGGAGCATATTTCTACTATCACTGTCAGAATGGCTGCAAAGAGCGAGTTAAGGCGGAAGAAGCTAATTTAGTCTTTTCTGATTATCTAAAGAGTTTTCAGGTGCATCCCGAAGTCTCCAATCTTTATATGGCGATTATGGAAGACATCTTCAAGACGAAGGAGGGTGATCGAGAGAAAGAAATCGAACGCTTCCAGAAAAATTTAGCCGAACTAGAAACCAAGCTCTTTAAGATTGATGAGATGTTTGTAGCAGGCGATTTGGAAAAGGATTCCTATCAGCGAATGAAAGTATCTACGAAGGACGAAATTCAGCGGCTACAGGCTCAAATATCTCGATTGACAAGCACTGACACCAACTTTATGAACTACTGCCGCTATAGCATGTTTCTTTTAGGCAACCTCGACTTTCACTAGAGTCAGGCATCACCGTACATCAGAAAAAAACTTCTTGGTTCGATATTCACTGGAAAACTGGTTTTTGAGAATGGAAATTATCGAACCATTGGATTGAATGAGGCAGTTGCTCTTATAGGCTTATTTCAGAAGGAGTTAGGAAATAAAAAAGCCGAACGTTTGGACATTTCTGACAAAACGTTCGGTAATGTGCCCAAGATAGGACTCGAACCTACACACCTTGCGGCACCAGAACCTAAATCTGGCGTGTCTACCAATTTCACCACTTGGGCAAGTGAGTAAGCTAACAGTATGCTAAATTTCAATGTTTTTCGTCTACATCTAATTTAGTTATTTTTGATTTCGTAGACGGGATGAGCAATATATCCTTTTGTCTTTAGCGAATAGACCAGTTGCGCTACGGGATCCCATTCTGTTTGTTTGTCAATATGTAGCAAGATTTTAGTCATCCCTTTGTCTGAAGGAAGAACTCCGAGATCTTGTTGCTTAGAGAGTTCTTGTAAAACAGAGGGAATTCCTTCCATGCTATATTCATTAAATTCTGTAATCCATTTATATTGCCCATTTTTTCCTATAGACAAATGAATTATGTGCAAATTGCTTTGTGGAGACGGCGTGAGGGAGTCTGATTCTTTAATTTTAGCTAGGGAGATTTCAGAATCAAACAGGGCTGTTCTTGTAATGGCAAGTGTTGCAAATAAGGCTATAACAAGAAAAAGGAAGTCAACTATAGGAGTTAAGTTGAAAAATCCTTTTATCTTGAGCTCTTCATCGGGAATTAGATCCATTATTTTACCTTTTATAAACTTAATTATTTTCGTCTAAAACGCGAACTAGTGCTGTGGCTTCAACTTCTACGCGAGAAAGAGCTTGAACAAGTCGGAATTTGATTATAGAGTGTAAAATCATAGCAAGGATCGCTACGGCTATTCCGGCGACGGTGGTTCCTACTGCAATTCCAAATCCATCAAACAGGTTTGAGATGCTTTCAAACGAGCGGTTAAGGTCGTAGAAGGCGTAAAACATGCCAAGAACAGTTCCGAGTAGTCCGATCATAGGAGCTATGATGGCGATGTCTTGTAAGAGGCTAAGTCTTTGCCAAGAGGAAATTGTAGCTCTTTTACCTTCGGCCTTCATGTTTTCTAGGATAACTTGTATTCCATGTTTGTGGTAATAAATCCCAGATGCGATAATTTGAGTCAGTAAGCTTTGTTTGTTTTTGCAAATGTCTATGACTTCTTGAAAGTTGCGACTTTGTAGTTTATTTAAAATTTCTAATTTAAAGGATTCTGAAATGTTTCCTTGGTGTTTCAATTTAGACATCGAGTATAGCCAAATTGCGATGGATGAAAGAGACAGGGAAAGCAACAGTCCGTAGATTAAGGGGGATGCGGAGAACACCTCTAGTAAATTAATTTCGATTCCATTTTTATTCGAGGTTATTGTGAGCTCTTCTTCCGTTAGTGAAGAGTCTTCGAAAAAAGGATCTGCAACAGTTTGAATGTCAATTGCGGCAGAGTCGTCGATAAGATGACTGTTAGCCATTTGGATGGGGGAATGTTCTTCTAGAGAAGAGAAAAGAGGGAGTTCATCTTGTAAACTAGTAATTTTAGTAGAAATTTGAGGAATGGGATATTCTGCTCCTATTAGTTCAGAGGAGTCGTCCGAGGATAGGATAGCTTTTTCTAAAGCAGAGATATCGTCTTGTAGGTCGGATTCTAAGTCTAAGTCGGACTCTTCTAAGGAAAAAAGTTTTATGGGTTCTATCTGAGAGTTCTCTTCTGCAGAAAGAGAAGTAAAAGATAACAGGGAAAGTAGGGAAAAAGCAAGCAAGGTGCGCTTCATGGAAGGAGCTCCTAAAATAAAAGGTTACCGGTAGGTGGCAAGAAGTAGGACAAATTCCCGCTCCCTATCAAACAAATCTATAAAATAGCATATTTTTCAGATTAGCAAGATGCTTTGAATTGAGCAACAATTATACGAGGAAAAAGATGAAACTCCTAGAAGAGAAAGGCGAAATGTCTTATGATATAACGAATCATGAGACCAAAAAACTTAAAATTTCCATTCCGTTGGGAGTCGCGAGCTCCACTTTTATTAGACGGTGTTCTTTATGTCCCTCAGTGTTATGAGGGTCATAATCTTTGGCCTAAGGAAGACCTCAACTCTCAGCTTTCTTTTTTTAAATCTATATCTATAGAGTATTGTTCAGGAAATGGTGCTTGGATTGCTGAAAAAGCACAGGAACAGCCTTTAGTTTTGTGGGTTGCGGTAGAGAAAAGATTCGATCGTATTCAAAAAATTTGGGCGAAAAAACGAAATCTATCTCTTGATAACCTTTTGATCGTGTGTGGAGATGCATTAGTCTTTACTAAGCATTACCTGCAGTCAGAGCTTGTGGATCAAATTTTTATTAACTTCCCTGATCCTTGGCCTAAAGCAAGGCATGCAGACAATAGAGTGGTCCGAGACGCTTTTGTTCAAGAGATGTATAGGATTTCGAAAGAGGGCGCGGATGCTGTTTTGGTAACGGATGATGAGGTTTATAGCAGTCAAATGTCTTTTGAAATGTTAAAAAATGATATTTGGACAGCTTCTTATCCCTCTCCTTTTTATAGAAGGGAGTGGCCTGGATATGGATCTTCTTTTTTTGATTCTCTTTGGAGAGAGAGGGGAAAAGAGATTCGATATATGAAATTTAAAAAAATTAGCAGAAAATGAGTTTATTTATGAGCAACAATGAGATTACGTGTGATTCAAATTACATGTATCTAAATCAAGAGAAGTTTTTCCCTATTCTTCAAGAGACAGAGGCGTGTTTTGATTCTTTGGAATCTGTTAATGGAATTGCAATTTATGTGAACTGTACGGAAAGTTCAGATTTTCAGTGGGAAGAGGCGTATAAATTAGCTGAAAAAGCGGTGGGGTTAGGTAAGTGGATTTTATGGAAGCTTGATTTTCAGTTTCAAGAAAAACGTGTCTTTTTGGAAGATACGGCGGTTTTCTATTCTTGTGGAATTGCTATTGAAGAGTTCGTTTCTAAGTTGGCGGTGCCTTTTCAGGGGAGCACGATAGGAGCTAGTATTTTCCGAGGAGGGGTGGACTTTTCTAAGTATTTTATTTGGACGGATCAACATGAATCTCATTATTTAGAAAAAAATAAAGAAAATGCTTTTTTTCAGATGGATCCGCTCTTAGGGGATGTGAGTAGGAAGTTGTTTGCTGCAGATGTGTTTTCTGATTACTTGCAGCGTCTTGCTTCTTTTTTCCCAGAAAATTTGCTTCCTTTTTGTATGTTGGATGTTTCTTCTGTAGATAGCATGGCGGTTTTGTCTTTTTTACTTTCAAAAGAAAAGTTTCAATATCTTCTTTTAGCTTTAAAGGGGTCTTCGATTCCTTTGGGGTGTTTGAATTGGGAGTGGGGAGATTGTTTGGGTGGTTGGGTTGGAAGGGGAGCTCCATATTTTGCGGCAGTGCATGATGTAAGCTTGGGTGTGTGCATTCCTTTGGAGAGTCGTATAACGAGAGTTCTTTTAGAGCAGATAGATAACGTGTTTTTAGAGCTTAATCGCTTGAAGACTCCTTATAGGATAATTTCAGAGCTGTATCTTACTGAAGGGTGGGATGGGATTGACGATCTTATTGTTTTTGGGTCAGCCGTTAGTCGACAGGGAATTCGGAAGTTACGAGGCTTTTTAGCCGCGGGGGGGAGGGTAATCCATGCGGAAGCTCCGATTGGTTTAGAGTCGGAAATAAGTCTGCTTGAATTTTCTGGTCGCTAAGTTTAAGTTGTCGTTTTGGATGTTCGATTCAGCGTTTTGTGTGTACGGGGCATGGCTTTTATTTTAGGTTTTTTTGTGAGTTTTATTCATGTATATAAGGGAACTTATTGAAAAGTAATCGGAGTAGAGGGATTCGAACCCCCGACCCACTGCTCCCAAAGCAGTTGCGCTAGCCAAGCTGCGCTATACTCCGATTTAATGCGTTATATTAGTGTACCCGTTTGTTTTTTTGCAACTTAAAATTGTAGAAATTTCATTTTTTCTAAAAAAGAGTCGAATTCTATCTGTTTCATTAGAAATGTCTTTGTTAAGAAATATGCAATCTGACATCTTTAGAATTTTAGAAGATATACGGATAGGAACACTTAATGACTTCTTTTAATCATTTAAAATCAGTAATGCGGCTTAATGAATTGGCAGAGGCTCCGTATGATCTAACGGATGAATCTAATATGCGTCCTAAGCGGGTGGATGCGATGTTGAGTGAAGGGTTGGGGCTAAAGTTTTTTTATTCAACGGAAAGAGTGTCAGAGATAACTCTTCAAGCTCTTTTTGATCTAGCAGAAGAGACCAAAGTCTTGGAAAAGATGCAGAAAATGCAATCTGGTGAACTGATGAATTTCATTGAAGGGTATGAAAGTGAAAATCGCCAAGTGTTACATACGGCAATGCGAGATTTTTTCGAGCAAGCTAATCAGTCTCCGAAAGCGAAAGAGGCCAGTCAGCTTGCATATGAAGAGCTTGAAAAGCTCATGGAGTTTTTAAAAGGATTAGAGCAAAACAGTCAATATACGGATATGGTTCAAGTGGGTATCGGAGGATCTGATTTAGGTCCAAGGGCTATATATTATGCATTAAAAGCGTTTGAAAAACCTCAAAGACGGGCACATTTTATTTCTAATGTGGATCCAGATGATGGGGCGGCTTTAATGAAGGATCTTGATTTAACTAAAACACTATTTGTTGTTGTTTCTAAGTCGGGAAATACCCTAGAGACAAAAACTAATGAAGAATTTGTTCGGCAATATCTTAAAAAAGCTGGGTTAGATCCTAAAAATCATTTAATAGCTGTAACGGGAAAGGGAAGTCCTATGGATGATCCTTCTCGCTATATAGCTTCCTTTTACATATGGGACTATATTGGAGGCAGGTATTCTGTAACTTCGATGGTGGGATGTGTGATTCTTGCGTTTACATTAGGGATGGATCGAGTTCTTAGCTTTTTAAGAGGAGCTAGTGCTATGGATAAGCTTTCCTTAAATCCAGATATCAAACAAAATCTACCTTTAATGTCAGCTTTATTAAGTGTTTGGAATCGTAATTTTCTAGGCTTTTCTACGGCTGCAGTCATTCCATACTCTCAAGCTCTCTTTAGATTTCCTGCACACCTCCAGCAACTTAATATGGAATCTAATGGAAAAAGAATAGATAGGAGAGGGCATCCTGTCGAATTTGATACAGGACCGATTATTTGGGGCGAACCTGGAACTAATGGGCAGCATTCATTTTTTCAAATGATTCATCAGGGTACTTCTGTTGTTCCTGTTGAGTTTTTAGGGTTTTCGCAAAGTCAGTATAAAGAAGATATCATCTATCAAGGCACTTACTGCCAGGAAAAGTTGCTTTCTAATTTATTTGCCCAGTCTTTGGCTCTTGCTACAGGGCAAAAAAGTGATAACCCTAATAAAGTATTTCCAGGAAATCGCCCAAGTCGCATTTTGTTAGGGACGAAGCTTGATCCGTATACATTAGGGCTGATTTTGTCCTTCTACGAGAATAGCGTCGTCTTTCAAGGGTTCTTGTGGAATATTAACTCGTTCGACCAAGAAGGTGTTCAACTAGGAAAATTGCTGGCTTCTCAGTTTATCGATCTTTTTGCTCAAGAAAGAGGGGGAAAAACTGCCAATGCAAAGCCTTTCCCTTTAGGACAAGCATATCTTAAGCATGTGGTTATGGGAGAGATCCTTTAGTCAATATGAAGGGGTTCCGCGGGGCGTTTGATAATGTTATTGCCAAGCTCATAAAAAAATATGTAAGTTAATTTTTTACTTGTCGATTCTTTTCCATTACATAAGTGTCTTCAATAATGGCTAGAGCTGTTGAAGTAATCATTCCTCCGAGAATGGCTCCAGGTGTTCCTGCGGCCAGATATCCGATGCTCGATCCTAAGAATGATAGGCCTTGAGGGTTAAGCGTTAAAACGCTAGTCAATGTATTTTTTAGGCTGAATATGCAGAAGGGGGTCACTAAGGCGTTCCCAAGGGAGCTAAGAGAGACGTTTAAATTTTTAATATCTAATCCTAATTGTTTCAGCTTATCAACAATACACAGAGGATTATCTAAGAGGATGCTGGTAGCATATCCAGATAGGGCCCCATTAATGGCTACTGAAGTTAAATCGTTCATCACAACTCTCCGAGTAAAACAAGTTTCATTACATATTATATTGTTTATTCAATTAAAAGTAAATCTCTTATTATTAGATATTAATAATCATAATTTTAATTATAATGCTGTATATTATGATTTCCTGTTATATAATTTAAATGTAATTAAGTTTAATTATATGTTATTTTATTAAAATTATAGTATTTAGTGTTGTTTCATTGAATAGTATAGTTTTTGGGGGTGACTTATGGATACAGGTAGTATTAATCAAAGGATTTTCAATATAGAATATTTATTGGATTGTTATGAAAATCCTGAAGAGCAAAGAGCTATTAGATCGAAAGTTGATAGAGAATTTCAAAAAACAGATAAGATTGCGAATAAACAGGAGTTGATAGCGAAAATAAAAGAGATTTACAAGGGGCTTATGGAAGAATCAGTCCCAAAAAATTCCGATCAGAACGCTAGTTTGATCTCTATTAAAAATCGAATAGATCCTCCTTGGTTTTCTAGTCCGAAAAATAACAAGTTCGAAAATTCCTTAATCGAAGCTGCTAAAATGCCTTCTAGACTAGAGGATTTTTTAAGAACTTACGATATGTCAGGGGTGAGTCTGAGGGTGTTAAAAGAAGTTTTTAAGTCTAGCAAGAGTAACGATGTGCTAAGCGCCTTAATAGCAGATAGAATAACTAGTATGACGAGAGTTGTTAGTGAGATTTTTTTAAAGAAGTCAGAAGAGGCCGATCCTAGAGATCTTTCTTTTGATGAAAGATTAAAGGTAGCTTTAGGTGGGGGAGTAAAATCGTTTGAAAACTTTATAGGTGCGAATGATTTATTAACGGCAACGATAAAGACACTACGTGATCTTAGCAGATCCACACAAAATCAACAGATTAAGGAACTGTTAGAAGGAGCTATTCAAGCGAAGTTGCCGTTAGAGGCTTCGAGAGGTGAAAAACTAGTTAACCCTCTTAAGGGGAGTCTTACGAAAGGAACCGCTCGAGAATTAGAACGCTTTTTGGATGTAAATCTAGGAGGTTTAACTATTAGCGATTTAGAAGAAGCCTTAGACGGTTTAGAGGATTCGGAGGATAAACAATCTTTATTAGAGTCTTGTTTAAAGACTAAGCTTCAGTCTTTGGAGTCTAAGTTTTTAAAAGCAGCAGAAGGTAGATTAGATTTTTTAGGGGATAGTCTTAAGCAAGAGTATGGAGCTGATTTGGAAAGGATTAGTCTTCGAATTTGGGATAAGGCAAAGATTACTGCTGAAGCTGGAGGAAATGCTGAGTTTCTTAGATTATTAAAGGAATTAAAGCCTTTAAGGTACGGTCTATTTGAAGCGGCAGAAAAAGGTTTTGAGGCGTTAGAGGATTTTCGAGAGAGTCAAACCGGAGACCTGACTCCGGGAGTTGAAATCCCAGGTCAAATGGAAGGAGAGGATTGGAATCGAGTTATAACTAGAATGGAGCAGGCTAGGATTGCTCAGTTTCTTCAAAGTTTTAGCCCGTTAGAAAAGGATTTAATAGAAGCTTCTAAAAATCGAGGCTTGTTCGAATGTTTTCAAACAGAAAAAATTGAGGATTTCATAAATATAAACTTTTCTGTAGAAGCTTTAGATGCAGCAATACTGGCTGCAAAAGGAGATCATGGGGTTGTCAATGATTTAACAGGGCTTAAAGGGCAAAAAGAAGAATTTCTAAGGAAGGATGTAAAGAGAGCGGCTCCTCGGCTAATGCCGTTTCCCGTAGAGAATCGAAAAGCAGGTTTAAGTGTTAGTCCTGAACTAGATGGGCAATGGACCCCTTTAGAAAGTCGTTTAATTGAAGTGGCACAAAATAACGGTGTGAGGCTCCGTGAATTCGAACGTTTTTTAATTGAATCGAATTTAAATGCAGATCGGTTGGATTCAGTTAGCTTGAAAGCTTTGGAAGAAGCTTTCAAAGCAATTAAAAAGAGGGATGTAACAGAAATCTCACTTATTTTGGAAGTTTTTGTAGAAGTAAAAAAGGAGACTATCAATCGCTCTATAGTTGAAGAACGATCTAGAATCAGTGGGATGCAATTTAATGGTTTAGATTTAGAATTAATTAGCTCGTCTCAAGGGGAAGGGACTCTTGCACCCTTTCTTAGAAACACGCTAGGAACGCGTTTAGCTGACGGCCATTCTGATTTAAAGATAACACTTAATGCCTTTAAAAAAGCTTGGAATGATGCCAATTTAAGTAAAAGGCAGTGTGTAAACGAGGGAAACTATAAAGATGCTATTAAATTTCGTAGAATTTCTAGCCATTTAGAGCCTTATATTAAAGAATTGGAAGCTAGAGAGAGATTGCCATATGACCTGTCTAGTAGAAATACCCAATCAATGGCAAGAACTGTTCAACGAAAAATCTTTCCGGTTGACACATCAGCGGAATCGATTTTATCAAGAGGCAGTCCTGGCTGGAGTCGATTATCAACTCCAGCTAAATTGGAGCATATTATTGCAAATGGAACCTTTACAGGGAAAACTGTAGAAAGAGATATTCTGCGCAATAGAATGCAATGTGTTGATTATATACAGAACTTATTAAAGGAAGCTCCTCGCTTTAATAGGGATCCAGATCTTGAACTAGAGGTTCCCATGCCTCAAGAATTGAATAAAGAAAAGAAGGGATTGGATTTAGCTATATATTTTGAGTTTTTGAGAATGCAAGGATTTCCTCAAAGTGAATATAAGCCAGTCTCTTCTATGAGGAAGAGTATTCTTGGGCCAGGAATAGATATGAGGGCTTGTTCTCTAGAATATAGTGCGAATCCTTACTTAGTCAGTAAATACGTAGAGATAGCAGAGGAAGGAGTTTTTGTTGAGGGTCTAGGTAATGTTCGGGTCTCTGAGGAAGTTAAGATTTTAGGAGATGGAGCTTGTTACTTTAGATCTGTTTATATAGGGGCAGTAGAGAGTTATATCTTGAGTGAAAATAGAGGCAGCTTATTTCAGAGTTTAGCTAATAAATTTAAAACTGTAACAGAATCTATTACAGACGGAGCGGAGAAAGCTGCTCATCTAGCGATTATTCGGCTATTGGAAGATGCTGCAAGCAATAGAGTTTGGCAAACGCCTCAGGAATTTGAGCAAGAACTTTTATTAAATCCTAGTTTAGAAGCAGCCATGATTCGTGCTTGCAAATGTTTAATAGAGAACTGGATTAAAGAAAATGCGAAGGAATCATTTGAAGGAGGATTGACAATTCGAGGGTCTATTGAACTGTCTTATGACATGACTTTAGATCAATATTGTCAAACTAGGCTAAGAAATATGAGAGAGGATGCCGAAGGTGTCTATCTTGAACGTGGAGTTTTATTTGATTTATTGAATCTCCAGGGAGGGATGCTACTGATTGATAAAAAGATGAGTACCGCTACAATCTGTAAACCTTTGGGGACTCCAGATGGTTTAAAGCCTAAAGTTTTTATAAAAAGACTGGGGGGCCATTACAGTCTAGTGAATAGCGTCGAGTTTGTTAATAAAAGAGATCGGTATGAGGATCTGCGGCTCGAGGCGTAATCCGTAAGTTAGATTTCTTTAGATTTTGAAGAGCTAAATAGAAGAATGCGGGGAATTATATAGTGCGCCTTTAGAAATATGAAGGATGTAAGAGTCTTCTTGGGGAGAAAATGAAGGTGCGGTAATAAAGACCTGTCCTAGATTCTTTAGGAGGGTTTTTAAAAGAAGAAGTCTAGTAGAATCTAAGTGGATTCCAAAGTCGTCTATGCCAAAAAGAGGGGGGGATTCGAAGTGAGCTTTGAATCTTGTCCATTCAGCGAGGCGAAGAGCTGCGATGCAGCTTCTTTTTTGTCCTTCACTGCAATATGTTTTGATTTCTTGGCCTTGGATATATAGAAGTATATCATCTCTATGAGGTCCAGTTAAACTGCTTCCTAACAACAGCTCTTTTTTGCGATTTTTCCCCCAGGTCTCTAAAATCGAAGATGGCTCTAAGGATTTAAGGGAATTGTCATATTTCCAAGAAAAATGTTCTTGTTTTTCAGAAAGTAAAGAAATGATGTTTTCAATGGGTTTTTGTAACTCGAGAAGCATTTCAATTCTTTTTTTTATGAGGTAGCTTGCAGAAAGAGCCATAATTTGCTCCCAAGGGGCTAATCCTTTTTCTTCTTGTCTTTTTAGTAGGGAGTTGCGTTGCTGCATAGATTTATGGTAACGGCCTAAATGATATATATAAAGTGGGTCCATTTGAGATATGTGTAAATCAAGAAAGCGCCGGCGTTCAGAGGGGGATCCAGCAATAATTGAAATGTCCTCTGGAGCAAGTAGGACGCAAGGTAAAATCCCCAAAAGAGGAAGGAAGCTCGAGTAAGGCGTCTGGTTATAAAGAACTTTACGTCCTTGAGGTCCATAAGAAATATGTAGAGAATGTGAAATGTCTTCTTTAGAAAAAAAGGCTTCAATTTGGAAGCCTTTTTGAGAGTGTTTGATTAAAGTAGAAAGAACGCTAGTTCGAAAGGATTTACCTGTGCTAATAAGGTAGATCGCTTCTAGTAGGTTGCTTTTGCCTTCTGCATTGTCTCCTTCTATACAATTAAGTCCCGAAGAAAAAGTAATCTCTTCCCTTTCATAATTGCGAAAGTTAGAAAGGATTACTTTTTCAAGCCTCATGTTCCAAGTCTCATGGGCATTAAGACAAAAAATGTGCTAGAGGAATCGCTAATTAAAGCTGGGTTGTATGTGTTTTCTATATTGAAATTAATTGTTTCATCTTTGCTGTGACGTAAAATGTCTAAGAAATAGTTGGGGTTGAATGCTATTTCTAGAGGCTCTCCTTGATAGTTAACTGGCATATTTACATCTCCTTCGCCAATAGTACCATGTGTAGCGGATAAATGAAGGTTTCCTGGGGTAAAGGTGAATTTGACAGAGTCACCACTGTCTGTTATAAATAAAGAGGTTTGACGAAGCAGGGTAATGAGTTCTTCTTTATGAAGTAAAATAGGGTTGTTTTTCGCTGTGGGAATGATACGAGATACATCTGGATATTGTCCGGAGAGTAGTTGTGAAATTAAAGTTATAGAGTTTGTTTTTAAAGCGATTCTACTAGGAGTTAAGTGTAAGGAGATGTTTTCTTCTTCTTTATCATCTAAAAGACGGATTATTTCATCAACGGTTCTGGTCGGAAGGATAAAGGAACCTTTAAGATTTTCAGGATCTGTTATTGAGGTGTGAGATTTTGCAAGTTTTTTTCCATCTGTTCCTGTAAAGGTAGTTTCTTTTTCAAGAAATTCCAGGAAAACACTGTTTAATAAAGGTCTTAATTCATCTTTCCCTGCCGCAAATACGGTTTTAGAAAGCAGTTCTTTTAAAGTGGCGGAGGGGAGTGACCAGATAGCAGCATCGATTAAGTCATCGATTTCAGGATATTCTTCTTTGCTAATCCCTTGCATTTTAAATTTAGAGGATCCTGAAGTGATTGTAGCAGATGATCCTGATGTGCTAATCTCAACAAGAGGTGCGGAGAGTTCTGAGATTAAAGGAATAAATTTTTTTGCGGGAAGAGCAATGGAGCCTTCTTTTAAAATGTCAGCTTTAATGTGGACTTGAATGCTTATTGACAGGTCTGTTGCGGTTAGTATGAGCTCGTCATTTACAGCCTCTATTAAAACGTTCACTAAAGTAGGGATTGAAGGTTTTACAGGAATGATGTTTTGAAGTTTTCTGCCTAAAGCCGCTAGTTCTGATTGGGAAACAATTACTTTCATGATTTTTCTGAGCTCCTCTTTTCTTAGATTACAAGGGGAGATCATACTTAAAACAAAGCACTTTCGTCAAATGTTATTCGCAAGCGATTAGTCGCCTCGATTTTTCATCGCACGGTCCATTTCTTTTTTATGATCTCTTAATTTAACAGATTCTCTTTTGTCGTGTGTTTTTTTTCCTTTAGCGACAGCAACTTTTACTTTAATTAACCCCTTTTTTAAATAAATAGATAAAGGAATGAGAGTTAAGCCCTGTTTTTGGGAAAAGTCTTTTAGTTTGCGAATCTCATTTTTATGAAGAAGAAGATATCTGTCTCTTTTCTCTTCGTGGTTATTGAGATTGCCGAATTTATATAAGGCGATGTTAGCCCCTTTTAATAGAACATGGGGGCCGGATATGAGGATGTAGGAATCTTGTAGATTTCCACCGTGTTCTTTAAGAGACTTAACTTCGGTTCCCTGTAAAAGGATGCCAGCTTCTAAGGTGTCTAATATCTCATACTCATGAGAGGCCCGTCTATTAGAGGAAAGATCCCCCTCTTTTTTTTTAGCCATAAGATTTTTTCCAAGGTTATTTTGCGAAGAGGGTTTGGCCTAAGGTTGTTACCCGGAAACAATCTTTTCCGTAAATAGTTCCTACTTGGACAATACCAGCTTCAAATAACCATTGTAAGACAGTTGCTTTTAAGAATCTAGCATCTTCTTTAGAGTATTTTGGAAGAGTGTATTCCCAGGCTCCGCCGACTTTCTTCAGCATGATAGAATGTTCTTCACGCAAAGGAGCTAGAATTCCTTTGAAAAAGTCATCAAAAAGAATCCATCCTTTATGTAGGACGCGAGATATACTTTTTTCAGCTTCTCGTAAGGCTTTTTCACTATGATTCGCGGGGATGACATCTTTGTCTAAAATATGATTTCTAGGGTGTCGATAAAAGTAAAGGGATTGGCTATCTAATCGAGAAGAAAGCCAATCCTCGGTTGTATCCGTAGTGTGAAGGGAATCTTGAGATAGGGTGCAGAGACGTACTAAAAGTAGTTTGGCGATTAGGTAGTGAATGTAAGGTTTATATATGGAAGGGTCTTTGCTTAAAGCCGGAAAGAGCGGGAGTAGAGAATTTAAGATGTTTTCAGAGGGGATCAGTAGGTTGTTTTTTGTTTTTTCTAGCAAAATAGGTTTCTTTTTGACTTCTTCAATTATGATAGTTAAATCTTGTACAAAAGAATATTCGCTGGGGCGTTTAAGAATGATATCTTCAATGTTTTCAATGGGTGTGACTTCTGTATTTTTTAAAAACTGTAGATATTCTTTCCATTCGTGGAAAGGGGTTACTTTTTCTTCCCATATGTTATCTATTTTTCGATAGCCAAGGCAGCAGACGAAGCTAAATTCTAAGTGTAATAAGTACTCTTCAAATAGATCTCTTGAAATGTTGTATTTTTGCATGAGTTCTAGAGATGAAATTTCAAAATTTTCAGAGTTGAAAACGTCTTGAATAATGTTTTTTAAAATGGGCTCTCCAAGGTTAAGTTCTATAATATACCGTTGGAAAATTTGAGGAGTTTCTAAGTATTTTTCAACTAAAGAATCAAAAATATTATTCGAAGTTCTAGGGATAGAATACCAAATAGGTAAAACATGGATAGGTGTTTTTTTTAGAAGGCTTTGTAAGAATTCCATTCCGGGCTTAAAGTCTTCATTGAATTTTTCAATTTGAAATTCAAAATATTTCCGCATTTCTTTATCGACTAAAATATCATCGCCTTTAAAAGAAAATAGACTTGTTTTGCTGAGTTTTTGTAAGATAGGTAAAAGGTCTTCTTCCGTTATGCTTAAACTTTTAGCGAGTTTTTGAATAGGAATTTGAATGGAACTATATAAGATTTCTTCGAGCACTTCTAAATCTGCAGTTGTAAAATAAGCCATTAAAAGACGGTTTTCAATATCTTTTTGATAATTGTAATCTGTTAAGCTGATTTTATTTTTTCGAATAGAAGCAGCTTCTAGTAAGCAATTTGTCATATTATTTTCAGCTTTTTTTAAAAGTTTTCGAGGTCCACTGATCAGGATAATAGATTGTCTTATTTGTGACAATCTTTACTCGTAATAAATCTCAAATTCCATGTATTGTTTTTTTTATTTATAAGTTCCTAACTAAATAAATGACGATCTATGAGAGGGTCTAAAGACGTTTTTCAATAATCTTCGCTAAAATGCTGTCTTTTTGTTATTCTGATTGTAATTTTTTGATAAAATAAAAAGTTGAGGGACGATGTATGGAAAAGAAGCGATATGATCATCAACGGATTGAGCAAAAGTGGCAGAAGTTTTGGGCGGATCAAAGGACTTTTGAAGCGGTAATAGATCATTCGAAAATCAAATACTATATTTTGGATATGTTCCCTTATCCTTCCGGAGCAGGTCTCCATGTAGGGCATGTTACGGGCTATACGGCAACCGATGTGATTGCTCGGTATAAGCGTCAAAAAGGATTTAATGTTTTACATCCTATGGGTTGGGATAGTTTTGGTCTTCCTGCTGAGCAGTATGCAATTCGAACAGGAACCCACCCTTCTATTACAACAGAAAAAAATATTAACACCTACAGAAGACAACTGAAATCTTTAGGGCTTAGCTATGATTGGTCTAGGGAGTTCGCTACAAGCGATGTCAAATATTATAAGTGGACGCAGTGGATTTTTACCAAGCTCTATAAAAAGGGTTTAGCCTATGAAGCGGAAATGATGGTGAATTTTTGTCCGGCATTAGGAACTGTCTTGTCTAATGAAGAGGTGGATGAGGGGAAGTCAAAAGAGGGTGGTTATCCAATAGAGAGAAGGCCTCTGCGTCAATGGGTTTTAAAAATCACAGATTATGCGGAAAGGCTTTTAGAGGATTTAGACTTATTAGATTGGCCTGATCATTTGAAAAAATTGCAAACACATTGGATAGGAAGGAGTGAGGGGTCTAAAATTTGTTTTAAAGAAGAAGTCTCAAAGAAAGAGATTTTTGTGTTTACCACTAGACCTGATACTTTATTTGGGGTGACTTATTTAGTGCTCTCTCCAGAGCATTCATTAGTTTCTCAAATAGTAACAAAAGACCAGAAGAAACATGTAGAAGAGTATTCTAAGAAAATCAGTGCAAAGTCTGATTTAGAAAGAACAGATCTTGCTAAAGAGAAAACAGGTGTTTGGACTGGGGCTAGTGCGTGTCATCCAATTACAGGAGAGTTAATCCCCATATGGATTTCGGATTATGTTCTTATAAGTTATGGAACGGGAGCTGTTATGGCAGTGCCTTCTCATGATGAAAGAGATTTTGAATTTGCAAAAGAATTTTCGCTTCCTTTAAAGCCTGTAATTGACCCTGGTTTACAAGCGGAGGATCGAGAGGCTGTATTAGAGAGAAAAATGTGCTTTACTGGAGAGGGAGATCTAATTCATAGCGCTAATCAAGAGCTCTCTTTGAATGGGCTTACTAGTGCAGATGCAAAGAAAGAAGTGATAGATTACCTGGAGAAAAAAGGTTTAGGACAGCGAACTATCCAATATAGATTGCGAGATTGGCTATTTTCACGGCAACGCTACTGGGGAGAGCCATTCCCTATTTTACATTTTGAAGACGGAACGAAAAGAGTGTTAGATGACGATGAATTGCCTCTGTGTCCTCCTCAGCTTACTGATTATAAGCCGTCAGTTTCAGGAGAAAGTCCTTTAGCAACAGTTCGAGACTGGGTAGAAATTATCGATTCTAAAACAGGCAAAAAAGCTTGGAGAGAAACTAATACCATGCCTCAGTGGGCAGGTTCTTGTTGGTACTATTTACGATTTTGTGACCCAACAAATGATTTAGAAGCTTGGGGTCAAGAAGCTGAAAAATATTGGATGTCGGTAGACTTGTATGTCGGCGGTGTCGAACACGCTGTTTTACATCTTCTTTATGCTCGTTTTTGGCATAAGGTTCTTTATGACTGTGGTCTTGTAAGCACTCTTGAACCGTTTCAAACTCTTAGAAATCAGGGTCTTGTCATAGCTAGATCCTTTCAGATGGAATCGGGTGGCTATGTTTTAGCTGAAGAAGTTAGGGAGGAGAAAGGGGAATATTTCCATAAAGCGACAGGGGAAAAGCTGAGAAGTCAAATGGAAAAAATGTCTAAGTCTAAGCTTAATGGTCTTACCCCGGATGAAATTATTGAAGAATCTGGTGCGGATGCTCTGCGCATGTATGAAATGTTTATGGGACCCTTTGATAAGGAAAAAACGTGGAATCAAGATTCGGTTAATGGATGTAAGCGGTTTTTGAATAGATATTTTGAAATGATATATTCGGACAAGGTTTGTGAAGAGGATGAAGAAGAGGCTATGAAGTTAATCCATAGAATTGTTTATTCGGTAGCTCAAGATGTAGAAACTCTACAATTTAATACGGCTATCGCAAAGATGATGGAGTTTATGAATAACTTTACAGCGTTAGAAAAATATCCTAAGAAAGCGCTTAAAATGTTTACTCAAATTCTTAATCCATTTGCCCCTCACGTTACAGAAGAGGCATGGGAGCATTTAGAAGGAGAAGGGGTTCTTGCATATGCGCCTTACCCTGAGGTAGATCCTAAATATTTAGAAGATCAAACTTTTATTTGTGTAGTGCAGGTAAATGGGAAGTTGAGAGGAAAATGGCTTTTTCCAAAGAACCAAACTCAAGAAGAGGTAATGGCTTTTATTCAAACTCAACCGAATATTCGAAGGCATATAACAGGTGTGATTAAAAAAATTGTGTATGTTCCAAATAAGTTAATCAACTTGGTTATAGAGTAAAAGGTGATGTGTGTATTTTTTATATGATTGCTTGCAGCTTTTATTTTTGCTTTTTCTTTTACCGAAAATTGTGTGGCAGCGTGTTTTTTATGGACGCTTTAAGAACTGTTTTGCTTTTTATTTTTCCCTTTCTTTACCAAAGGTTAAGCCGAAGAAAGGGACAGTCTACTTGATTTATGCGGTGTCTATGGGCGAGACAAAGGCTGCTTATAGCCTGTTTCATAAAATGAAACAGGCTTGCCATGAGGATCAATTTTATATCATTTCTCGGACGTCAACGGGGCATTCAGAGGCTAAGAAAATTATGGAGGCTGCGGATGGGCATTTTTTTATGCCTATTGATTTTTCTTGGGGGATGAAACGCTTTTTGAAGCGTCTTAAGCCAGATGTTGTGATTGTTGTAGAAAATGACTTTTGGCTAAATTTCTTAAGAATTTCAAGAAGTGTGGGAGCTTTTGTAGTCCTTGTGAGCGGAAAGGTTTCTTTGCGTTCATTTCATAGGTTTCAAACGTTTTCTTTTTTTTCTGGAAGGCTTTTTTCTTGTTTTAATTTGATCTGCGCTCAAAGCGACCTTTTTCGAAAGCGATTTATTGACTTGGGAGTTGATCCCTCTAATGTTTGTATTACAGGAGATCTTAAGTGTGATACGTCCTTTGAAAAAATCGATACTGAAGAGCTTAAAAGGAAATTGGGAATTCAGAAAAAGGATAGGGTCTTAGTTGTCGCGTCTACGCATTTCCAAGAAGAAGAAGCTGTTTTAAAGGCTTTACATCCGCTTTGGGAAAAGATTCCACACTTAAAGTTGGTTATTGTTCCTAGGCATCCAGAGCGTTTTTTGGAGGTAGAGGGAATGCTTCAAAAGCAAGCAATTCCTGTGATTTCATATTCTCTTATTGGTCAGAAAACAGGATCTGAACAGATTATTCTTGTGGATGCTATGGGGATGCTCTTGTCGATCTATCAAATAGCGGAACTGGCTATTGTAGGGGGGAGCTTCTTTAAGCGTTTAAAGGGTCATAATATTTTTGAACCGATCCAAGTTGGGGTCCCCGTTTTATTTGGTCCCTATATGGGAGATCAGAGAGGGCTAGTTGAAAGTGTTCTATTAGCTAAGGCTGGAAGGCAGGCGTGTTTAAAAGATTTATTTTTTCATGTCGAAGAGCTTTTGCAGGATTTATCGCTTTATCAAGAAATGCAAAAGCAAGGAGCTGTTCTTTTGCAGCAGATGAAAGGGTCTTCTTCACGTACATGGGAATCCATTTGTGAAAAAAAAGCCGAGTTTAAGAAGGAATTGTTTGAGATTTAATCGGAGCTTTGCTAAGCTCTTGCTTTCTTTATCGCGGGGTGGAGCAGTGGTTAGCTCGTTGGGCTCATAACCCAAAGGCCGGAGGTTCGAATCCTTCCCCCGCTATTTTTCTATGTGTTGTTCTTATTCGGCGGCATAGCTCAGTTGGTTAGAGCAACGGAATCATAATCCGTAGGTCGTTGGTTCAAATCCGACTGCCGCTATACTTCTAGATGTATTTCGTTAATCGTGAATATGTAGAGCTTGCGAAGTGTAAAAATAAGCATAGCTCTTTCTTTTTTTCTTTATCGCGGGGTGGAGCAGTGGTTAGCTCGTTGGGCTCATAACCCAAAGGCCGGAGGTTCGAATCCTTCCCCCGCTATTTTTCTATCTATTCTTCTTGTCAATGGACCACTGATCTGTTAGCAAATGCGGCATTCACCAATAACGTAAACCGAGTTAACCTGTTCGGGATATAATAAAAAAGTCTCTTATACCGATCGTGCCTAAGCCTGTTTAAAAGACGGAATGCCTAGCTATATCTCGTCAAACTAGCCATTATTGATCGTATTGTCTAGAGCCTGCTTATGTCAACAGGCTCTAAATTAGAGAATCTTTTAAGCTAGAATCCAAAGCGGATCTGGCCTCCATAGTTGTGATCTGTAAATTTCTCTCCAAATTCTCCGTTGTAGTAAAGATCCAGATGCAGCAAGTCGTCTAACATTGTAGAAGAGAC
>CAMDHO010000037.1 GCA_945898205.1 Chlamydia trachomatis
ACTTCGATTGTAAAAGGGTCTCTTCAGGTTAATTCGGATAGTTTGCCAGGAGATGTTATAAACGATTCGACTCTTATTTTTAATCAAATGACAAATGGAGTTTATGAGGGCCAGATTTTAGGAACAGGCTCTTTGCAAAAAACAGGAGAAGGTAGTTTAACATTAACTCCGACTCGTGCTAATGAGTATTCAGGGCATACGATCCTTACAAAAGGAACGTTAAAAGCAGGATCTGTAGAGGCTTTTTCTCCAGATTCCTTGTTTATATTATCTAATACAGAAAATGTAGTCCTTGATTTGAATGATTTTGATATGAGCCTTGCAGGTGTTTCAGGAGGAGGTAAGATCTTTTTAGGAGAGGCCACTTTAGAAGTTGGCAGTGCCGATATGGATGCTGTTTTTGAAGGATCTATTGCAGGGACGGGTAATTTTGTAAAGAAAGGCTTAGGGACTTTAATGTTAACTGGAGCTAGCAGCTTTACCGGTGATTTCTTTTTGGATGAGGGGCAACTTGTACTAGTTAATGATAAGAGCCTCGGACATGGAACATTTTATATGGAAGATGGATCTAACTTAGAAATCGCTTCGAACGTTTCCCTTTCCAATACTATAGTTTTATCAGGAACGAATAGGATGACAATACCAGATGGTCTGGTCAAATTTTCTGGAGATATTCGGGGTTTTGGCGATTTGATTAAAACAGGAGAGGGAACTCTTGTTTTAACTCACACAGAGGGTTATATGGGATCTGTCCTTGCGATAGGAGGCATATTACAAGTTGATGGATGGATTTATTCTGATGTTATATTGAATAATCGAAGCTCTCTAAAGGGCATAGGAACTATTTTCGGCAGTCTTGTCGTTAAAAAGGGGGGAACAGCCTCACCAGGGAATTCACCAGGAATTCAGAATGTTATAGGTCCTATAACCTTCCATAGCGGAGCTGCGCTTAATATCAGTATAGGTTTATTAGGGGATCATTCGGAGTTGAACTCATCGGATAGGATAACTATAGAAACAGATTCTACGCTAAATCTTATTTTTTCTCCAGAGTATAGATTTTCAAGTCAGAAGTTTACAATTATGACAGCAGATAACATCCTGGGGCAGTTTGACCATATCTTACTGTCTTCTTCTTTATTAAAAGCAGATGTTCTATATCAAAGTAAATCTATTCAAGTAGGAGTGCAGTTAGCGGACTTTAATGATCTTCTTAAAGACACCAATGCTATCAATGTGGGAGATGCAATCTCTCAAATTGTGATGTCAGCTAACGTGCAGTTAGATTCTGTCGTTTTAAGTTTGATTGAGTTATCTAATGCTTCTGAGGTGGAATCTGCCTTAAACGATATGCAGCCAGCTCTTTATAAAGGGCTAGCTATTTCTCAAGAAAATAACGTGGTAAAGATTCGAAATACTTTAGGGTATCGGTTTGATCAAGAATTAAACGAATCACATTGCTATCAACCTCAAATTGGAAAAGCAGATAAAAAAATAAAAGAAACATGCAGAAAAGAAAAGAGAGTAATGAATGTGTGGGTAGATGGTTTTGGAGATCTACTACAGCAAGATTCCAATAGGTATGCTTCAAGTCCTCAAGTCGGATATCAAACTAAAAGCGATGGAGTTTCTTTGGGGGTAGATGGAGGCTTTGCGGATTATTTCTATGTCGGTGCGCTAGGAGCTTATACAGATTCTAATGTTAAATGGATTGATGGAAAGGGGAAGGGAGATATTCAAACAGGCTATGGAGGTCTTTATTTTTCAGCAATCAGCGATCTGTTTTACGGGAATATGGCTGTTATTAGAGCTTGGAGTCATTATAGTGCAGAAAGATCTATTCTCTATCCAGGGGTGAATCTAACAGCTAAAAATAATCATGGAGGGAGTCAGCTGCTATCACATGCAGATACGGGACTTAATTTAGGAGTTGGGGGCTTTACTGTTAGGCCATTTGATTCATTTGATTACATAACTCAAACGGAAGAAAAGTTTACAGAATCAGATGCGGGAGCATGGAACTTAGACGTTAGAAAAAGTAATGCCATTATGTTACGCAATGAACTTGGAGTCCAATTTGCAGGATGCGTTTGCTTCGATTCAAGTAAATGGACAATTTCTCCAAAAATTTCTTGGGTAAGAGAAGTGCGTATCAAAGGGAAAGGGTATACAGCTGAATTTATAAATACAGAGGTCCCATTTCAAGTAACGGGTTATTTTCCAAACCGTAGCTTAGTGTCTCCTGGGGTTTTGGTAACGGGTCTTATGTGGGAAGATCGTTTAGCATTGGATCTTTACTATAGTGGAGAATTTGCTTCTCACTATAGTGACCATAACTATGGTGGACAGCTCCGGTTCGGATTTTAAATTAAGGATCCTCACTGCATAGATTCCCAAGTATGTTTGATCATCTCTTCTAATAATGGGTATTTAGGCTGCCAGTTTAATTCGTTTTGTGCTTTTTTAGCATCGGCAACTGAGATTACAGGATCTCCTATTCTGCGAGGAGCTTCTATAAAATGGACGTGAAGTCCTGTTACTTTTTCAGTAGTTTCTATGACTTCTCTGACACTAAATCCTTTTCCATTGCCTAAGTTGTAGCAAGTAGAAGAAGCCCCGTTCCACAATCTTTCCATTGCCGCAATATGGGCTGTTGCAAGGTCTTCTATATGGATATAATCGCGAACTCCGGTTCCGTCAGGGGTGTCATAGTCTGTTCCAAAAATGGAGATAGAGCTGCCTTCTTTTTGAATGCTGCGTAAAATGATAGGAATAAGATTAGATTGATTTGTTTTATAAAGTTTCCTCTGGCCTGTTGGATCTCCTCCTGCAGCATTAAAGTAGCGCAGAGCCGTATAGCGCATCCCGTAAGCTATGTCTAGGTCTTGTAAGACAGTCTCTATCATATGCTTAGAATGACCATAAGGGCTCATAGGAACGCAGGGATGTGTTTCTGTAATATAGTTTTCTTGAGGCATGCCAAAAATGGCAGCTGTTGAAGAAAAAATGAACACATTAATGTTGTTTTTATGCATAGAGTTTAAGAGATTCAACGTAGCGCTGACATTGTTGATATAATACTTTAGAGGGTCCTTAACGGATTCTCCTACTTCTAAAAAAGCAGCAAAATGCATGACAGCATCAATCTGATAGTGTTGAAAAATATGATCGAGTAATAGAGTGTCCCCAAGATCTCCTTCTATGAAAATTCCGTTAGAAACAGCCTGACGATGTCCCTTACTTAAGTTGTCTAGAACAATGGTTTTGTATCCATTTTGATGTAACTTTTCATTTACGCAAGATCCTATATAGCCGGCACCTCCAACAACCAGAACGCATTTTGGAGTTTCTTTTTCAGCATGTAAAGGGAATGTAGAAAGTAAGTAGAAAAAAATAAAAAATAAAATGTTTCTCATTTTTTGGATCCTTTTGGTTTAGAGGAAGATCCTAACAAGTTAGTTTTTATTTTTCTACAAATCTTGAGGTCAAACTCCTGAGTGTACAGACTTACCCTGAAGGATTCTTCCGACGATATGCTCAAAATGCAATCTTTCCAATTTCCCAGATGGGTCTTGAGTTTCTAGTTTGGCCCATTCCAATGGGGAGTCGTTGTTTATCCAATTACGCAAATTGTCTTGCAGTATCTTAATCCATTTGGGATGTTGAGATCCTAAAAAAAGAAGTTCAGCTATTGCTTCTTCTGAAAAGTTGCCTAATTGGGTCGCGACATAGCAAATCCCATAGAGATCCATGTGGATTTTTGCAGAAGTTTTACGTCTTGTAAAAGTAAGTTCTTTATGGAACCTCCAAGCTTCAGGATCTACCACCCAGATTCCCCTGAATACGTTGTAAATTCAAGGGGCATTTGTAAACTCAAAGTAAGGTAGCTGAGTGTTTGAGCCGTAACGCTTGCAATCGATTCACTTGAACCCAATAAAAAGCGACCCTTTATTTTATCTATAAGAAGCAATGTAAACAAGAAAGTGATATGTTTCTGATTTTAGAATTGAGTAAACGAAAAACTCATAATGATGCCTCGAGATTCGTGGGGCTCGATTAAGATAATCTCATAGGCCTTTCTTGAGGTTCCAGCTAGAGGGTTTTTTCAAGATTTTTTTGCATTTTGCACTTTTTAACGATACTATATTGCCTCAGTCAGTTTTTTAGCAAAGTCTCTGGTTTTTTATCGGAAAGCGCTTGGCTGTCATGGTCCTATTTGTCTGAAGGAATCCGTGCAGCGCTGACAGTAGTTTCCTTAGAGACCTCTTGCAATGAAAAATTTTCTTTGTCGATTCTTGTTTTAAGAATCTTGGCAAGGACGGCCTTAGTAAAAAGAAATCATATAAATTTCTACAAAAGTTAAAATTGAATGGTATTGCTATTTTTGATAAGATAGAAACAACTCTAAGGCTAGGAATCCAATGGAACTTTTAAATCCCCGTGTAGATCTTGCGTTTAAAAAAATTTTTGGCACGGAAGAAAACAAAGACTTATTAATTTCTCTAATTAATTCCATTGTAGCGCATGAAGATCGAGTTGTCGATATTGAGCTTTTAAACCCATATAACTCAAGAAATTTCATTAGAGACAAACAGTCTATATTAGATATCAAAGCTAAAGATTCGCTAGGCAATTACTATGACATTGAAATGCAGATTTGTAACGAAGGAGATTATGAAGAACGAGCCTTGTTATGTTGGGCAAAACTTTATGCAGATCAACTAAAAGCGGGAGATCCTTATAACTCCTTACGTCGGGCAATCGGCATCCATGTCCTTAATTTTACTAGCGTCGTCGATTCTCCTGACTATCACAATAGGTTTTTTATTACGAATCAAAAAACTGGACTTCGTTTTTTTAAACATCTAGAGCTTCACACAATTGAACTTAATAAATTTACTCATGCTGCAGATGAAGCCATAAACCTTATACTTCCTCGTGTCAAAAGCGGACTAGACAGATGGTCAGCTTTTTTAACTAGATCCAGCAGCTTAAACAAAGAAAATCTCCCTAAAGAGCTTGAAGACCCCTGTATTAAAAAAGCTTTAGAAGTCCTAACAAATGCTTGCTTAAACGAGGAAGAGCGTGAAGTATATGAAGGACATTTACAGTGGCTCAGAGTGGAAGCTAGCGCTCTCGAAAAGGCTAAATCCGAAGGTAAAGCAGAAGGTAAAGCAGAAGGTCTAACAGAAGGTGAAGTCAAAGGTGAGGTTAAAAAAGCTAGAGAAATAGCTCTTAATTTACTAAAGTCTGGCATTGCAATTTCTATTATTACAGCTGCTAGCGGTCTATCGGAGGAAGAGATTCGATCCTTATAAAGCTTAAAAAAGATTTTTATAAACCGAATAAAAGCTCGCTTCTTGATCTTCCCCGGGAAAGATAGGACTTCATTCTAGAAAAAATGATGGAAAGGTTCTAGGTCTTTTACAAAATATTCTTCCCAAATTTCTTCTTTAAGATATTTGTGAGTATAGGATTGGAGATAACGCGTTTTTATTTCATCATCAGTATATTCGAAAATTTTTGGCAACATGCCCCACTTAAGAGCGTCTTCAAGAGAAAATCCATTTTCTATTTCAAAAACAGAAAATGGATGAAGTACGCTAGCGAAAGCTCTTCCAGTTAATAAGTTAGCTCCACTTACTTTAAGTTTTCTTGCGCTAGATCCAGTCATGATAAAATGTTTGTCTGTAGATTCGATTAAATCATGAATGACATCTAATAGCTTAGGGACTTTTTGCGCCTCGTCGATAATTATGTGAGTGATATGCTTAGGAAGCGCTTTGACTATTTCAGACAGTTCATCTGGATTTTTTAGAAAACGTTCTTGGGTTTCTTGTTTTAAAAGATTAAAAAGGATGGAAAACTCTTCTAAAAAAAGATTTTTTGTTAAAGTACTCTTATCGACTCCTCTCGGCCTGAATAGTAAATAACTGTGATGTAGAGTGAGTTTTACTAGTCGTTTAATCATTTCCCTGCTATCCATTTTCGGATATGGATCCTTTTTTTATTGGATGTAATCCCTGCGATTTAAAGGTGTAGGCAGTCTTTATTTGACTGGTATTTTTTTATAGACTTTAGCTATTATAGACCCACTGTCGTTTGGGATACCCGAGCAATCTATTATGCTCTTTAACTATGCTCATTATTTATAAGGGCTGCGACGCTAGAACTAGAGGTGAATCTATCCTTAGTGTTGAGATCAAAACCTCTCTTCTAGGAAGCGGCCCGGCCTGTTAATTTAGGTTAATGTAGCTGATGTTCGACCCCTTGCGACGGGTTTTTTAAAATCTTTACGCGTTCTTAATCAGCGCATTACAATTTCTTTATATATTAAGATTGCTTAATAAAACAAGCTCTCTATATCTTGTTTGAAAAATCAGGAAGTAGAGAGATTTTTTTATGGGAAAACAACAGGACAAGAGTAGCTTATTAGATTTCAGTAAGCTTTCTTTAGATGATTTTAAAAAAATCAATCAAGATAAGCAATGTAGTTCTAAGGACTTTCAGCCACTTTTAAAGTATTCTCTTTGGCATTTTTTTGAATCAGTTGTAGGAGCGTTAATCAAAGACTGTAGGGAGTCTCTTAACTTTTTAGACGCGTCTGTAGGAGCGTCTCATTTACTAACTATAGGAGAAGTTTTAGGAAATCAAACAATTCAAATGCTATCAAAAAGTATCAAAGTAGAAGGTCGAGTAGAAGGCTGTAAAGAAAAAGAGCTTAAAATAAAGGCGCTTAAAGAAAGTCGCAGCAAACCTTTATACGAACTAGTTTCTCATAAGAGAAAATATTCTAAGTTTTTTAAGGATTAGCTGTTTTATATAATTTTTGTCTGTCTACGGCTTTGGGTAGAGTTTTGTATGTCGGCATATTCTTGAGGTGTTAGTTCCCATGGAATTGCTTGAAACTGCTCATAAAGAGTCTGTTTAATTTGTTCAAAAAAAGCTGTTTTAGACGGAAGAAAGTTATTTAAGGTGCATAGAAAATCTCCATGAGATCTTCCTTCTCGATATTGAGGTGTTTTACGTGGAAGCAGCAAGCTTCCCATTTTGTGAGGGCAGTAATCCCAAAGGAAAGAGGTGTGTTGTAGCCAGCGGTCCTTTTTAATGTATTGCGCATTTCCCCCGCATTTAAAATCTCCTATGACAAAGTCATTTTCTTTAAGTGCAAATTCGGGGATTTGAAAAGCCTTTTTGTAAAAGGATTCAGACCAAGCCATAATTCTTTCTGGATAGGAAGGGAATGAAAACTCTTCTTTATTGCACAAAAAAGTCACAAAAAGAGTGTCTTCATCAACAACAACAGTTCCTCCCCCACTAAATCGTTGGATAATAGGAAATCCAAGGCTGAGAGCTTTGGGAAGATCTATGAGTTCCTGAGATTTACCTGAAATTCCCATGACGATAGATGGAGAGGATCCTTCATTTAAAATGCAAAAATTACGAGTGTCTTCGCGGAGAAGGAGTTCTTCTAACTGAAGTTGTTCTAAAATAGATACACCTTTTAAGTGGATGAGGTGAATAATCATTCGAGGTATCCAATTCCTATAATAGACTCTAGCTCCACTGCTTGAATTTTAATTCCTTGAGGGGAGTTGTAGCGGATTAGAAATAGAGTGCTATTAGCCATCTTTTGCATTTCTATGATATTGGATAAGCTAGAGCCGTTTAGCAATGAAATACATACTTTGTTAGAGGGTTTTTCTTTTCGCAGGGTTTCATAAGCTTGTTGATAGTCAAGAGCTCTCATTGTAGGATCTATCATTAAACTACTTTTTCTGTAGGAGTCTTCTGCAAAAGAGAGGTTTATATTAGAAGCTAGTATACAGAGGAAAAGGAAAATTGTCTTCATGGAAAAGTCCTTTATATTTTTGATATGATTGTATTTCCTTTTTCTTGAGATCTAATTAAAGCTTTTTTGACTTTTTCTAAGCTAGAGTCAAATTTCTCAAAATCTTTAGCTGATTTAGAAAGTTCCTTTTCAAAGGAAATTATCCCAATGGAAACTGTGATAAGAACGTCTTTAATGGAGGTATTGATCTCTCTGGAAGATATTTCTTTTTGAATGTCTTGAGCAATGGCAAGAGCCGCTCTTGGAGAGGTTTTGGGTAGTAAAATCATATATTGCCCAGGGCCTTCTGTTGTAAAAGTATCAAATTTACGAAGTCGTTCTTTTAATAAAGTTTCTAGAAAATAAAAAACTTCTTCTGGGGAATGTTTTCCTAATTGAGAAGAGGAGTCTAAGTGGATCATTAAAACGCTTAAGGGAACAGCCCCCTTTTTTGACGAAGAGATGGTTTTTAATGTTTTATCGCGAATAAAAGTTTTACTTGAGAGCGTTTTTGGGTTGTTCGGAGTTAATGGTGTTGTTTTGATTTGATTTCTTATAAGTTTCATTTTTTTACTGACGAATCGAAAGTAGAGATAAACGGTAATTCGTTCATGAATTTCTAAAGAGTCTAATGGTTCGTGGATAAAATCTGTTATTCCAGCATTTAGAGCTTCTAAGACAGTAGATTTTTTAATGGATTTAGAAATTAAAAGAATAGGAAGGTATTTCCCTTTTACTGCTTTTTGAGCCGAAAGGCATATGTTTTCGAGGGATTCATCAGAGTCTTGTCTGTCTAAAATAAAAACTTCTATTGGAGAAGCTTTTAACCATTCGAGCCCCTCGTTTAATTCTTCTACATGAATCAAAGAAAAGGAACCTTTTAAGGTTTTTTCAAAAAAAGCAACTTTTACGGGGTCTTTACAATATAATAGGACTATGGGCAAATCATTTTTCATGGATGTACAAAAGTTTTTCTTCTTGATGCAAGAATTTTCTTTTAATTACAAGTAGAGAATTCTTGTTTTTTCATTTGCAAATGAATTCTGAGGACGGAGATGTCGGCTGGAGACACTCCAGAAATGCGTGAAGCCTGACCTATAGAAGAAGGTTGCATTTTAGAGAGTCGATCTTTCGCTTCAATAGAGAGGCCTGTAACATTTTTAAAATTTAATAAGTCAGGAATTATGACATTTTCAAAACTTGCAAGTTTTGAAATTTCAAGTTCTTGTCTGCGAATATAACCCGCGAATTTAAGTTGTAGTTCGATTTGTTGGTTGGTTTCAAATCCGAAATCAAGAAAATATTCAGGGTATAGAGCTTCTAACTGGTTGTATGTGAAATCGGGGCGGCAAAGAAGTTGAGCTAGAGAATGTGTTTTTCCGTTTAGTGGTTTGAATGTTTTAGAAAGTAGTGCGATTTGTCTTTCTACGGTCTCTTTTTTTTCTTCTAGTACAGCATATTGTTTAGATGAGATTAAGCCTAGATCATATCCATATTTTCTGAGTCTAAGGTCGCAGTTGTCTTGTCTTAATATGAGGCGATGTTCAGCTCTGCTTGTAAACATTCTATAAGGTTCGTGAAGTTCTTTTGTTGTGAGTTCATCTAACATGACTCCAATATAAGATTCAGATCTTTTTAAAATAAGAGGTGGTTTTCCAAGGACAAAGCAAGCTGCGTTAATTCCGGCTATAAGACCTTGTCCAGCGGCTTCTTCATAGCCTGTAGTTCCGTTGATTTGACCGGCCAAAAAAAGCCCGGCAACAGATCTAGTTTCTAGAGAAAGTTTTAAATGGCCACTTTTAACATAGTCATATTCAATGGCATAAGCAGGGCGTAAAATTTCAGCCTTTTCAAGGCCGTCAATAGATCTGATGAGTGGGAGTTGAACGTCAAAAGGGAGTGAGGAAGAAATGCCGTTAACGTAATATTCTTCCGTTTGAATCCCTTCTGGTTCCAAGAACACTTGGTGTCTTTCTTTATCGGAAAAACGTACGATTTTGTCTTCTATGGAGGGGCAGTATCTAGGGCCAACGGATTTAATTTTTCCTGAATACATGGCGGAGCGATGTAGGTTTTCTTGAACGATTAGTTTTGTGGCTTCTGTTGTGTAGGTAATGTGACAAGGAACATTAGAAAGCCCAGGGCCTTCTGCTGGATCGTGAGAAAAACGAACTCCTTGGTCGCCATGTTGCACTTCTAATTTAGAAAAGTCGATGCTGCGTTTATGAATTCTAGGCGGAGTACCTGTTTTAAGTCTTCCTAGAGAAAATCCTAAAGAATCTAAGGAAGCGGAGAGTCCTACAGATGGTTTATCACCGGCTCGTCCTCCTTCATATTGAGTATCTCCCATGAGGATCATTCCTTTCATGAAAGTGCCAGCAGATAAAATAACAGTTTTTCCGTGGTAAGCAATGCCTTCTAGAGTTTCTACTCCTACAATTTTCCCGTCTTTAACAATAAGAGATTCTATGGTCCCTTGCTTGATAAAGAGGTTCTCTGTAAGTTCTAAACGATGTTTCATTAGAGATTGATAAGCGAGTTTGTCAGCTTGCGCTCTAGGAGCCCATACAGCGGGTCCTTTAGATGCATTGAGCATGCGCGTTTGAATAGAGGTTAGATCTGTGATCTTCCCCATTAAACCACCAAGAGCATCGATCTCTCTTACAATATGTCCTTTAGCAGTGCCTCCAACAGCTGGATTACAGCTCATTTTGGCAATGGTATCAAGATTCATTGTGAGGAGAAGTGTTTTGGCTCCAATGCGGGCAGCAGCATGTCCGGCTTCACAACCGGCATGCCCTGCTCCAACTACAATAACTTCAAATTCGTCTGGGAATATCCACATAAAAAGAAATATAACTCGGTTAAGACTGATTAATTTTTATGACGGTCTCTTCTACGGCGTTTTTTTCTTTTATGTTTAGCGATTTTCGCTCTTCTTTTCTTTTTAACTGATGGCATAGAGATCCTTACTAAAGGTAAGTCGAAACTTTAACTTGTTGCAATTCATGGAAATTTTATGTCAACGCCCGATATAAAGTAAAGGTAAGAATGAAAAGGGTGAAAAAAAGAAGAAATCACAGTTTTTTAACCCGTTAAATAAGTTCTTTAACGGGGGGTGAAAGCTGAGAACGCATCGTCCTTGGGGGCACCTGAAGAGGCTGATTCTAAAGAGCCTGAGTAGTTTGCAAATTGTGCTAGTTCCTTGCGGAAAGTTAGGAATACGCTTCCTACGCCACCGTGTCTGTTTTTTGCTACAATGACCTCAGCTAGGCCTGGTTTATCATAAGGATCGTAATATTCTCGTCTTAGCAAGAAGATTACGGCGTCGCTATCTTGTTCCAGGCTGTTATGTACGATAATGTCATTGGCTACGAAATTATGAACATTTTCCACTGTAGCATCATAAACATCTTCAACTCCGAGTTCTTTGATCGAAAGAATTTCGTCCCAGTAGACGTCAGATTCTGCAAGATCTAGAATTTCTTTTTGAGAGAGCCCAATTTTATCTCCAGCTTTTAGTTGCTCAAGAGGTGTCCATCCATTAAGTTTCAAAAATGGATGATTTCCACTAGCTTTTATGGAGCGGCCTGTACGGGTTTTGAGTTCGTAAATTATTTTTTGCCCCGAGTAAAAGGCTTTAACCATTCGGTGTTTGCCAATTTTTAAGTCTTTGTTGATAGCGTGAACAAAGATGGGTTCCTGCTCTTTTCTGTTTGAGAGTTCTTTGATGGTATGAAATTTTCCTGTATTTGCATCTTGAATAAGAGCATCCCCGGAAAGGCATCCCGACTCCCTCAAATCGCTCATCATAGGACGGTGTCCGGGTCTTTCCTCTACTTTACGGGAAAGTTGGGAAAGGCAAACAATAGGGATGTTAAGTTCTCTTGCTAGATTTTTAAGTAGGCGAGAGATTTCTGAAATTTCATTTTGTCTATTTTCTGCTGATTTGGAAACCCCGGACCCTGAAATGAGCTGAAGATAGTCAATGACCAGGAATTGAATGCCGTGAGTTTCTTTCATTCTACGGGCTCTAGCTCTTAAATCGGTAATTTTAAGTCCTGGTTGATCATCAATGACCATGGTAGACTTTTGCATGGAGTTAACAGCTGCTACAATACGCTGAAATTCGGCTCCATTTAAGTTCCCGGTGCGCAGTTTGTCGGATTCTACTTCAGATTGAGAGCATATTAATCTGTGTAAAAGTTGTTCTGCGGTCATTTCGAGAGAGAATATGCCAACGGGGATACCTGATTTAAAGCAGAGGTTTTCGGCTATATTAACGGCAAAGGCAGTGTTGTGGACTATTATATCCCCTGCTACGAAGTTGTGAGTCTGATCTACTGTTAGATCGAATACCTCTTTTTCACCGGTCGGTTCAATAGAGATAATTTTATCCCAATATACATCGGATTGAGCTGTTTTAGATAGGGTTCCTTCTTTATCCAACATTCCGATTTGTTGAGAGAAAAGAGCGAAGCTCTTTTTCCCGTGAACTTTTAGCTTGAATGAGGGGCGATTTTTTTCGGAGGTGATTTTAGAAAGAATACCAAATCGAAGTAAGAGATGTTGTAATTGATGAATTAAGGTTTTTGATTCAGATGTATAGGTTCCATCGCAAGAAAAGAGTCTGTTGAGGAGAGTTGCTATATTATTTTTTGTTAATTCGAAAATGCCTTGAGGCAAGACTTTCGGATCCATTTCTAGATTGTTTTTTGCTGTAGCAGAAATAGAGGGGGATTCAAAAAAATCTTCTTGTAAAGCTAGAGTTGTAGATTGGTAGGGCATAGGTGTAGCTAGAGCTTGGGAGTTACTAAAGCTTAGATTTTTTATTAAAGTTTGAATGGTGTTTTCGAATTTTTGTTTTATGGATAGGGACTTGTGGCTTGACTTATTGGCAGAGTATTTGCCTGTGATAAGATCGGCTAAAGCAATAAGTTCATGCTCAGGCCACTCTTTTTTACCGAAATAGGGTAGGGTTCGAGGTGTAGCAATGCGTTCTCCTATTTTTAGGTTTTCAAGTCTTTTCCATCCATTGATTGTTAAAAGAGGGTGAACAGCGGTTGCTTCAATTTCACGGCCTAGAGCTGTGGTGAGCTTGAAAGTTGGTTTGATTCCATCTGCAACAAAGGCGCTGGGAGTTGCTGTTTGAAGGGTCCAATCTTTGCCGAGTGTTGCGACATGACCGGAGCCTTGGGTGACTAAATCTTTAATGCAGCGTAGGGCTCCGGTTATTGGGTCAATAATTTGAGTGTTGCCTGTTACGCACTTTCCCATGGCCGGTCTGGCTGCTAAAATAATGAAATTAGACTTTCCGAGTCCGTTAATCATTTTATCCAAATCTAAGAAGTGGGTAGGGAGCCCTGTGATTCCGGGGTCTTCTGGTCCTTTGAGCTTAAAATCTTCTTGTCTTTGTTGTAGTTCTTTTAGGAAGGGGATTTTTGCGGTAGCCTTAACTCCTGAAAGAATGTCTCGAACGAGGAGTCCTCCTTGAGGATTAGTTGATTGACTGATGACAAATAATTTCTGTTGAGCATCGTCTAAAAGAGCGTGTACATCGCTAGGATCTGCTGCTGCGCTTTTTTCGATGTCATGAGCTGTATGGATCATGCGCCTTAAAATAGCTTTATTTTGAACAACTTCTGCGTATTCTTCAATGAAAGCAGAGGTCCCAGCGTATTGAGCTACCGAAGTTACATAAGCGGCGCCACCTACGGCTTTTAATTTTCCTTGTCGTTTGAGTTCTTCGCAAACAAGGTGAACATCGGCAGGTTTATCATTTTTATAAGCAGTTTTGAGAATGTCAAAAATAATTTGATGTTCTGTGTAGTAGAAGTCTAGAGAGTCTAGAGCGTCAGCGGCTACATTGAGGCTGTTAACGCTGGTTAACATGCTTCCAAGCACCATCATTTCAGATTCTTTTGAATTCGGGGGGATTAGAACTTTTGATATATCTGCCAAGATTCTCTCCAACTAAAAAAGTTTTAAAGGGGGTGCTGGCTAAATAAAAACGGAAAGGGTGGGATTTGAACCCACGGTACCCTTACGAGTACGCGTCCTTAGCAGGGACGTGCCTTCGGCCACTCAGCCACCTTTCCATTATAGAAAAGCAGGATTTTACTGATAGTGGTTTTTTTTAGCAAGTGTCAATCTATAGAATGAGAATATAAAATTTGTTTTCCATTGAGCGCATTCCATAAACTTGTGTGTAAAGAGCCGTCTGGATTTTGCACAACAAGGCTGTGAACAGGTAAATATACATCAGATGTGTGCCGAATAGCAAAGTCTTCTCCAAAAGCTGCTTGTGCGAGTCTTGTAATTTGAGGAAGAGAAAATCGCTTAGAAACTTTATGTGCATTCTTCCATGTTTTCGTTACGAGGCGTTCATTGATTTTGGTTTCAGGAGAGGTTTTAATCATGGGTTTTTGTAGGTGGAGTCTATATTGATTTCCAGAGAAGACGACAAGTTGTTTTCTTTTTAGGCTTTCAATCAACGTATCTAGCATATTGTTATCTAAATGAAGGCCTTTAAGAAGGTCTTCTCGATCGCAAGCACCTCCCTTTTTTGCAAGAAGGTTGATGACTTTAAATTCATAGCGATCAGTTCCTGCTCGAATGCAATCTCCAAATCCGTGAGTTTTTTCCCATCCTTTTGTTTCTAGTACCATTTCTCCATCACAAAGATCCCAGAGGATAAGGTTTTCTTGTGTTTTTTTAGGACTAGAGCAATATTTAATTTCCATTAAAAGGTAAGGGTAAAATCTCAGTTCTGATTCTAAGTACTTGTGTTGATGACTTTTTAAAAGCTCTTTTCGATGAGAAGACATGATTTGTTCTGCGGTATAACGCACTTCTAAAGTGTGAAATCCTTGAGAAGGGATATAGCTTTCCACTTTTTCTCGTAGTTCAGGATGTGTTTGGCTAATTTGCCACGCTCCATATCCTAGAGATCCCAAAGTAAGTATAAAAAGAAGCAACTTCATGTAAAAAACCCTAAAAAGTCCTGATAGGTGCATAGAAAATGCCTTATTTTACTTATAAGGCATTTGAGAAATTAAAAAAATGGAATGTTTTTCGGTTCGCTCGCTTATGTGGCGAGTTAGCTTTTTATTAAATTAAAGTCTAGTTGTCTTGGGGGCTTAAAGTAAGAGTAAGCAAAGGCTTTCTTTGGAAAATGTGTTGTACCTTTGTAAAGGCATCGGTTTGTATTGTGTTTGACAGTATTGGTGTGGAAATTCGCTATTTTAAGGGAATTTAGGATCACTACCCCAGGTCGGTTAAATGAGGGGACTACTCCCAACCTTTGCATTGTTGCTAACATTGTAGCTCTTTTCATTGGGCTCCCATTATCAGAATGTAAAGTCACCTGATCTTTTTTAATTCCTTCTTCCTGACAAGTAGCTTCCAAGAGGTCCGAAGCAAGCTCAGAACTTTCTCTGTCATAGACCTGCCATCCCATGATTTTACGACTGTAAACATCCATCATTGATTAATCTTAGAATATCTTTTTTCTCATCTTCTGAAATTAATCTTTCTCGTTGCTTTTCCAAAGGTCCTGTACTTTTTTTTAAGCAGCAACAATGCCGCTGCTTCTGCCAATGCTTTTTTTTTTAGGTCTTAATTCAATATTTAAAGAGTTGACTTGTCCTTTTAGATTTTTTATCTTACTAGGATTATCTGTTTTTTATTTTTCTTGAGAATTCAGAAATTCGACTTTCCAAGAGATGATATGATGAGGAAAAATGCCACGCTTACGGCAATCTTGACTAAGATCTTCCTGAGAAAGATTGGCAGACTCAATAATAGCTTCAAATTTTTCTTTAGAAGTCCAAGTGTAAGGACTTTTTTCGCTACCCCTCTCTCTAGAGAGGGGGGCTTTGTCTTCTTTATTAGCCATATTTTCTTTTATTCATCCACATAAAGTACTTATCTTTACATCAAGGGAGTTGGCTATCGAAGTAAGGGGTGTGTCAGAATTTTTTGATAAAGATTTTTTAACAGCTTCCATTTTAAAGTCTTTTAAATAGTTTGTCTGCATTTTGTTTAGCCTCCTTTGGCCTAACTAAAAGCGACAACTACGCTGACATAGGGGGGGGAGAAGAACATTTGGAAGAGCTTCCTATAGATCGCCAAGCAGCGGAATACGCAGGTTAACTTCTTGATTTCGTTAGTGAAGACTCGGTCAAGTTCCGGAGGGAAAGGTCTGGCTTAGATCTAGCGAGATCATAGAATCCCTTTTTGGAAAAGTAAAACACCTTGAACAAGATCAATGCAAGGGAGGATTTACATCACTAATACGGGGAGCTGCTGCATGTGTCGGTAAAATAGACGGTCAAATAATTGCTCAGGCTTTGCAAGTAATAAAAACAAAAGATGTTGATGATTGGGTGAAAGAGTGGATCGGAACCACATTGACATCTAAAAGAAGGCAAGCTTTTGGAGGTTGGAGAAAAAAACGCAAAAAAACTATAGAACAAGAACTGTTGGAATTGTCAATGAGGGTGCAGTCAGTTTTTAGGCTGTTTTTTTAAACTTTGTCACACACCAGATTTATCCACTTAAAAAATGAAACGAACTTAATGATAAAGTTGCATAATAAGATTATGCAAAAGCCCTATAGGTCAACGTAATAGGGCTTTTGCTTTAGGTTAATTGTTTACAAAAGTACGATTTACCCAAGCTAGCGGAGGGCTTCTTTTGTCGGATCGGAAATCTTGTAAATTTTTAGCATGAATATGAAGGTTACATATTCTGCATTCAAAACCATTATATTGTACATATGGGACGTAAAGATTATGATTGTTTTTCTTCCAGATAATGTTAAATCCTCTAGGATCAAAAATAGTTCCTTCACAAAAACTACCGTCTTTTCTAGAAAGCAAAGTTCCAAAAGTTACAGCATCAAATATGCATGAAAAACTTTCAAAGTGCTTGCAATAATCAAATTTATTGTCTGTTTTTGGAGCCCATTTACTGACGAAATCTTTTTGATCAGTATTTTCAACGTAAGAAGGAGGTAAAATAGGCAGGTGATCAATGACTGATGTCCCCATTTCTTCTTTTAGGATGCCAGGAAGTCTCATGTCATTTTGTCCTTCTGGAGCATGTCTATCAATGCAATCGGCCATTAAACTTGCTGCTTTTTCATCTTTTAAAAAAACAAGGCTACAAATAGCTGCATAGTCATTAGCAAAAGGGATTGCCATAGATGGGTAAAGTTGAGTGAAAATGGGAAGCATATCTCGAAAAGAATCATAAATCATTACATCACTTTCGATATGAAATACATTTTCTAAATTTTGTTGTTTGATAAGTTCGTGGGCGATCAATAGTCTTTCGGTAGTACGAATCCAGAAATCTTCTGTAAAAGAGGTCCTCTTTAAAAAGGATATATGCTGATCTGATTTTGGAAGCGTTTCTATTGGAATTCCTTTTACTTTCAAAAAAGAGAGGTGTTTTTTGTCTTTACGAAGAGCTTCAGCATTTCCGCAAATGTACACGTCTTCGTTAGGATTATGTAATCGCACTTGCCGTATGCTTTCCAATAAATGTTTTGGAAAGGATGGCCCGATATGAATATAAACAATGCTAAGATTGTCTTGAGCAAAGGTTGCATTACAAGAAAGTAATGCAATTATTACGAAGATGAACTTTTTTATCATAGGTTTTGACCATTTTTTGTGGTTGTGAAATTTAGCTAATGTAGAACTTTTATATTTTGGGACCTTCAAATGCCATTTAAGTTTTAGTATCGTCCTGACCCTCTAACAACAGATTTATTTATCCAAGAAGGCGGAGGAGCTTTCATATCAGAGCGAAAATCTTTTAGATTTTTTCCATGAATATGCAAATTACATATTCTGCATTCAAAACCGTTATATTGCACATAGGGAACATAAAGATTATGATTATCTTTTTTCCAAATAAGGTTAAAAACTCTAGGATCGAAAATAGTTCCTTCGCATATTTGTTCTTTTGATAATAAAAGTCCAAAAGTTACAGCATCAAAGATACATGAAAAATCTTCGAAGTATTTACTGTAAGCAAACTTGTCTTCTATAGTGTTTGATAATTTATTGATAAATTGAGATTGTTCAACTTTGTCAACATAGAATCTGGGTAAAATAGGTAAATGATCAATGACGGACATCCCCATTTCTTCCTTTAAAATCCCAGGAAGTCTCATATCATTTTCTCCTTCAGAAGCATGATTCGCAATACAATCAGACATGAGACTTGCAGCTTTTTCATTTTTTATAAAAATGACACTGCAAATAGCGGCTTGATCATTGGCAAAAGGAATGGCAATCGAAGGATAGTTTTTTATGAAAATAGGAAGCATAGCTCGAAAAGAAGAATATACCATTACGTCACTTTCGATATGAAATGCATTTTCTAGTTTTTCTTTTCTAATGAGCTCGTGGACAAATAGTAGCCTTTCTGTTGTGCGAATCCAAAAAGGTTCCGTAAAGGAAGTTTTTCTTAGAAATTTTTGGTGTTGTTCAGATTGAGGAAGAGTCTCTACAGGAATCTCTTTTACAGATAGATCTTTTAATTGCCTTTGGACTTTATTCAAAGCCTCTGCATTTCCACAAAGATAAATATTTTCATTAGAGTTATGCAGTCGTATTTGCCTAATGCTCTCCATTAAATGTTTTGGTAGAGAATCTCCAATATGGATATATATAATGCTCAGAGACTCTTCTGCATTAACATAGAAGCAAGAGAGTAATGCAATAAATGTATAAATAATTTTTTTTGTCATATGGGCTTTTTATTTTTTTACGATATTGTTATGTAGTTCTTCTAATTCTAATAATTGATTTTCAAGAGTAAATTTCTCTATATAAATTTCATGGGCTTTTTGAGCCATAGCCATAGCTTCTTCTTTATGGGATAGAATCCAGTTCATATGCTTATCTATTTGTTGAAACATGTCAGGTCCTGTTGTATTTTGTTCAATATACAGTACAGAAGATCCAAAATGTTCTTTTACGAATGGATTGTTGTCGCATATTACTACAGATGAAGAGGCCACCGCTTCAAAGATTCGACCTGAAGGGATTGCATTATCTAAATGGTCCAAAGAATGCAGTACTAAAGCAATTCCAGATTTTTGTATTTCTTGTAACATGCTTTCACCATCTACCGGAATAAAAGATATATAACTTCTGGGGTATAAGGTTTTAAAATGTTCAAGCCCATAAAGGCGTGTATATGGTTTTCTATCAAGGAGACTGAGTAAAACTTTATACCTAGGATCGTGAGATCGTTGGCTCCAATTAGCGCATACATAAAACAAGAATTTTGGATCTATTTTTTCATGTGGAACAATTTGAGCTGAAGGATACCATGGCATCCATGCATGCTTGGATATCGAATCAAAACTTCTCTTACTTGGATCTAATTTATAAGTAACAAGATAACCATCGTAAGAACTGTATTCTTTTTTTAGAGAACCAGTTTCTTTGAAGAAATGATTTTTTGGATCAAAAAGCGTTAAGTACGTAGTGTGGGAAGATCTGTAGGCATCAGGGATTAAGCAGATAACAAAATCATATTTTATATGATCAATAGTGGTATCTCTAAAATCTACGATATCAACTATCCAGTTTATATTAGTTGCAGCTTTTTGAATGCGGCAAGCAAATTCTAATTCTCCCGACCAGGCTGGACGTGTAACAACGGCGATATGTTTTTCAACAGCTTGAGCGTTAGAAAAACTAAAGGAAAGAAAAAAAAGGCTACAGAATATAACAACTGTTTTTTTTAGCTTTTGGATTGAAGTTTGAAAGGAAATAATAGTTCCGATTGAGGTTTTCTTTTTCATAAAATGCTCCGATTAAATTAAAGAGGGAGTCGTTTTTCTTAGGAACTCATGCTCTCTTAAAATACTACATGTTAATACTGCGTAAGAAGACTATATTCTTAATATAGGGCAATCCTTTTCTTAATAAAAGATCGTCAAGATTAAAGGGGAAGCTCTCTTTTTTTTGCAAGAAGAAACCCTCTAAACTTTTTCATCACACTAGGTGTTTTAAGAATCCCAGCGTTTAGGGAGAATAATAACCTTAGCTCTAGATTTTTTATTTTTTGGAATAATAAAGTGAACAGAATAGTCAGAAAACAGCCGTCTTAATGAGTTTTCAATATATTCAAGAGAGCATTGTCCACTGGGGTACTTGTCGTAATCTATATCGTCTCTATCAGGGACCTTAAAGTCATCAATAACAATAATGCAATTATCTCTATGAGTTCTTGATATCGATGTAATTTCTTGAAGCAAAGGGAAGTCGTCATACCAATGAGCATCTAAATAAAAAAGGACTCGTTTTTTCTTTAGAGGTTCTAAAACAGTAAGCAATGTGGGTGCGGAATGTCCTAAATGGCAATGCACATTAGGATAACCTTTTAGGTTTTCCAAGGCTATAGCAAAGGTAGAGGGTAATACTTCAATAGTGTGAACTTCGTCAAAAAGAAGAGAAAAGATAGCTGTTGATGCGCCATAAAAAGTTCCTGTTTCTACAACAGCGTCGATTTGGTAATTTTTTTTAAGGGAAGCGAAAAGGGGGGTAAGTTCTGGAGCATAGTTAAATGCATATACCCCGACGTCAAAAGCATCTTGGCTGTATTGAGAATAATGCCCTTGATCTAGATATCCGTCTTCTACAGATGGATAACTATTGAGATCGATCACTGGAGGAAGGTTCTTGGCAGAAAGAGAAAAGGGTGAAATAAATAAAATAAAAGGGAGTATACGTTTAATCATTGAATTCTCCTAGTTGATTGAGGCTGATTTGGTGTCTTTCATTAAATCGAAGTCTAACTTATGAGGGATTCGTGCTTTTTTATATAGTTGCAATAGACTGTTAAAAAGCATGATTGTCTTCAATTAGTTGTGTTTTTTATGTGGCATTCTTTATAGCAGTTAATTTCCCGGCTTAATCGATTAAGGCGAAGGTCTAAATATAAAGAGCTAGAGTTTGGTTTCCAGTTTTTTTAGCAGCTACCATCATAAAATTTTTCGATTGATATTCTATGTTTTTTTTTGTTTTTAAAGAAGACATTCTTTTTAGCGATTGCATTTATCAGCACTTGTGGGTGACTTCGCTTTCCCAGGAGAAACAAGGATTAAAAAAAAGATTACTCATCTTGCTCTATGAGAAGTTTTAGAAAGATCTTTCCACATCCAATTCATTCAATATGTAAGTAGCTTGTTTTCCCAAGACATAAGCTAAGTCCATTAAGCTACATTTCTCATTAAAGAAAACGCCTCTAAAACACATTTTAGAGGCGTTTTTTCATTGATTAAAATTATTTTTTGTCATGTGTTATCCTGACATTAAGCAACTTAAGTTAAAATGGAGAGGGTTTATGTTGGCGCCGAAGAATGGATTGAGAAGCAATGGCCATCTATAATGTTTTTTGATCAAAGAGTTCATGCTAGAGCTATCTTTATAGATCTAGCATGTGTAAGATTTTCTAGCGCCAGTATCCCTGAAAGATTTGAATCGTTTAGTGCGATTAAGAGATGCCTATCGATTTTTAGATAGGAAAGATATGAATCATCAAAAATTACAGTTCGGTCATTATGACTATGTGAGACAAGAAGCTTTAGCATCTAAAGGAACGGTACTATTTATCCAAGATGGAAGCGACCTGCGCTATAATAATCACAAGTGGACTACAGGTCTTGCCCCTAAAGGTGATTCTTGCGGAAATGGATTGCTTTTCCACTCATCCTTAGCGGTGAAATTTGAAGAAAATCAACCCAAGGTTATAGGCCTTTTAGCTCAAGAAGCTTAGCTTCGAACTGCAGATCGGCTACTCAACTTATTTGGAGTGTTAGGAGTGATAGCAACGCAACTTTTACAAATGAGGGATATTAGCCGAATAAAACCAGAAGATCCTGCTGAGCAGCACGTGGACCCTTTGAATGTTGAAGTAATCAGAAGAAAGTACAAGCTTAAAGCGGTAATAACAGTAAAAGAGTTTTGGAGAAGAGTGGCCATGTTAGCTCGGTTTTTAGGAAGAAAGTCCGACGGGAATCCAGGGTGGCAAAAAATCTGGAAGGGATGGCTTAGGCTGCAAGATATACGTCATGGTATGGAGTTAGCTCTTTGAAAATCAGATTAAAATAATTTATTGCCATTTGCGGATAACGACAAGCGTCCCGCCCTATGCAATTGTAGCAGGAAATCCAGCTCGAATAATTAGATATCGATTTAATCAGGAAACGATTAAAAGCTTAGTAAAGATAGCTTGGTGGAATTGGTCTGATGAGAAAATTACAGAAGCTGTAGAGTTTCTCCTTTCTACAGATCTAGATGAATTTATAAAAAAATATGAATAAAGTTATCCTTTATAATGCTTTAAAAGTTTTTCACATAAAATGTTTTTGTTTTCATCCACTTTTCATGGAATTTGGAGTGTTATTATTATGATAAAGGTTCTTTCTTCCCCTTTACAGGCTGTCGTTTCACAGTCAATTAGCTCAAAAGAGTCTTTGGCTGAAATTCCTATTTTCTTTCCTTCAGAGGAATTTAAAGAAAATGCCAATGAGCAGTCGTTTGCCATTTTTGAAGAAGCGGCTCAAGATCGAGAAGCTTTTTGGGCGAAGCAATCCGAATGCCTTGATTGGTTTCTCCCTTGGGATAAGGTTCTTGAGTGGACTCCCCCTTATGCGAAATGGTTTGTAGGAGGGAAACTTAATGCCTGCTACAACTGTCTTGATCGACACATGAAAACACCGACAAGTCAAAAAGTTGCTCTGATTTGGGAAGGAGAAAGAGGGGAGGAAAGGACTTTTACTTATGAAAGTCTTTATAGAGAAGTCAATAAGTTCAGCAATGTACTTAAGGGTTTTGGTATTCAAAAAGGAGATAAAGTTGCGATCTATCTTCCTATGGTACCAGAAGCCGTAGTTGCAATGCTTAGTTGCGCCCGCATTGGAGCTGTTCATACTGTGATTTTTGCTGGCTTTTCTGCAGAAGCCTTAAGTGATAGAATCCTAGATGCAGAAGCTAAATTACTT
>CAMDHO010000038.1 GCA_945898205.1 Chlamydia trachomatis
GATGAACACCTAAGATTTGCGAAATCTTTGAAAGAGAATCTCCTCTTTCTTTTAAAATGCAAATTTGACATCTTTGCTCATAGGTCAGATGCCTGTAGCTTTTAGCCATGGGGAAAGTCTCCTAGTATGGTTCTTGTTGTTAAAAACCAAAGTAAGAGATTTTTTAAATCTGGCCTATTTTATTTTTTATTCACTTGTTGCACTTCGAGCTTGAAAGGGCGTCTTATTATCCAAAGAAAAAGGCCTCATTAAAAGAAAGCGCAACGTCAAAGCATGGTCGAATGCTTTCCTCGTTTAGTTATTCGCTTATTTTAGAAAATATGGAGCGCAAGGCATTTCAAGAGGGACTAGCACTTTTCAGAGTCAATCCTTCTATGACTTCGATTGTCGGAAGAATAAAATTTTCTGTAAGATACTGGTTATCAACACATTATACGGCGACACTTTCTATAGCTCGTCGCTTTTTTAAATTTTCAGAGGATCCTTCCAAGTGCCCCATGAAAGTGGTGTACAAAAACGTCCAGGTCACTTGTCTCCTACCTGAACGGAATCGTAGGCAACATGTTTGGAAGTTTTGGATAGATGCCAATAGGAAATTCAAAACCGCGCTTGTCGAGCAGTCTCGGAACTCTCTAACTCCTGTTTACAGTCGAGTTGGATGACAGGGAAAATCCCTTCCGAAAAGTGTTAGGCTCAATCCTGACAGGTTAATCGTTAACATTACTGCTTGGTTAACGAACTATGCGATGAGTATATTTGTATATAATGCCGAATTCGGCATTATGTATAGGTTATTATGAGCGGTAAGAAAGGGTCAATAGAGCTTCTGGGAGTGCTTTTTTTTCGAGAAGGAAGTTTTGGTCTTTATACTCATCAAGAAGGTTGTGAAAGTGAAATTTATTAAGAGGCATCGTGTGATGAGAGGTATGAGGTTGAATGAGAGGAAAGTCGAATTGGAGAAGAATGATCTTTGCAAGAGATTCTGTTTTGGTTGATTTTTCGAGTTTGTTTGACGATCCGTTTCCAAGGATCGTAATGCAACAGGCTGTAGCGACCATAAAAGGTCGGTTATGGATGATGCCAAAAACTCCAAGAGCTAAGAAAAATATTTTTATAAGGCTTGATTGCGTTTTAGAAGGGATGATTGAAAATCCTGCCGCTTGTCGAATTTGAGGATGGTTACATAAGTTCGCATCTCCAGGAAATCGATGGTCTAAGGCTACTCCGGAAACAATAATATTGGTGTTTTCTTTAGGGAAGAGGTGCTTTTGAATTTCTTTTCCAACGTCGAGATCCCATCCGCATAATTTTCCTATAGGCATGAGATTTAGTTTTCCTAGCAAATAAATTTTGCTGAGTTCTTCCACGCAAGAGGATCCTCTATCAACGCAAATGTTATCGATGTCAATGCCATACTGCGCAGCTGCAGCGAGTCTAAAAGAGCTCACGGAGTGAGTGATAAGAAGGTGAATTTTCCCATAGGAAGTGGCTAATCTTTTCAGCGTATTGGAGAGTATTAGGCCGGACTCATCGAGTGAGTCGGGATAGTGAGGAGTCTTTTGAGGGGAAAGGGTTGTGTCATAGGCGCTGATTAAAAAAAATCTGGCTGGTAATATGTTTGGATTTTCTTTTTTTTTGAGGAGATATTGCTCTAAAAATGGGTAGATTCCTTCTATATAGGTGCTTATGGTAGCAAGGTTTGGAAGGCCTAAAGCTAATTGATAAAAGATTTCTGAATGCTTGTCTTGAGATTCAATAATCTCTACTAAAACTGTGAGATCTTTCCCGTTAACGGACATCGAAATTTGTTCTTTTCTATGAGTGAAATGTTCTCGGATTTTTGAAGCAGTTGGAAATTCGGGGTTTTCTATTGAGCCCGTCCAAAAGTTTTGAACTTCTATTTCTTTCTTTTTTAATCGATTTGTAAGAGAAGAGGAAGGGGTTGCTAAAGGAAAAAAAAGATGGCGAATAAAAAGATTTCCTATGAGTTTTTTTATTGGAGAAGTTTGGAACTGTGAAAAATTTACTTCTTTGTAAATATTTGAAGTTGTAGAAGATAGCATGCGCAGTGTCCTTTTTTTTATTGCGCTATTGTATGCTTTTTTTAATTTAATTCTAATGTTTTCTTTACGAGTCGATTTCGGAAGACCCCTGCTATTCTTGTTTTAAAGATTTTTCAACTTTTTAAAATATAGACCCCAAGCAGGAATGTGCGATCCATCTTTTTGTTGAGGATCTTATGGCTTTCAAGAAGTGTAAAAGAAGGAGATAAAAGATTGTCTATTTCGAGTTCTGACCATTTTGCAAAATATCTCAACTTACCTAGATTTGTCGGGTCTTCAAAATCTTCACCCGATCCTTCAATGAGGCTTATAAATAATAAGCCATTTGGATTAAGAAGCTTGGCTATTTTTTGAATTTGAGCTAATAAATGAGCTTTCGGAACATGTATTAATGAAGAGATTGCTGTAATGCTATCATATGTATGATCTGTCTGAAAATCTTGAATCATAGTGGAGTGTACTTTTAGACCTTTTGATGCTGCTTGTGCAGAAAGTTTTTGCGAAGGCTCTATACAGGTTACTTGACAACCTTGATCTCTTAGCCACGCAGATAGAGCACCAGGTCCGGAGCCTATATCAAGAACCTCATTTCCAATGGCATATTTTAAAAGAAGATTTGTAAGAATGGGGTCGAATGGAATTTTATCAAAATAGTTTTCTGAGTCATTGTAAAAACAGTTGTTAATATCGTTAATTTTTATACTAGAGTTAATTTTTTTAAAAATGCAAGCTATCCACCCGTTTTTAGTGCAGCAATTTTGAAGTTGGAGACCTTGTTCTTTAGCCCAGAGTAGATATGGTTTTTTTTGGATTTCTAAAATACCAGAAGTAATCCAAAGATCGGGGTAAAAGGAAAGAGAGTTTAAAGCTTGCTTTTGATCTTCAAAGGTCATGTTCATAACTAGAAGAGCAGGTTTATGGGTAAGAGGGAATGGGAGTGTGGAGGAAAGGAGAATTTGATTTTCTAGGTGATTTAAAAGAGCATTTTCTTGGGAGTGCTTGAGAGCTGCGGGGTCGATATCGAGGCCGTAAACAAAAAGAGCCCCCCATTTTAAAGCTGAGAGTCCTAAGATGCCGCTTCCGCAGCCGAGGTCGATGATGATTTGGTTGGGTGCATATTTCGCTAATAGCTCTAAGCTAAGGATTGTTGTGGGGTGGGAAAGATCTCCAAATCCAGGCCCCGGGAGGAGGCTTAGTTCTTCTTGAGATCCAAGAAGAAAGTCGGAAAGGGGTATTTTGGCTAGCCCATTTTGGAAATAGGGGCTGAAACTGTCCCATTCTAGGGCCCAGTTGATTTCGGTGTTTTCAATTTTTTTATATGAAAGAATGTGATTCCATTTTACTGGAAACAATGAGGGGTTTGCTATAGCGCAAAGAGTCCTATCTCCGGTTTCTAGATCTTCTGCAAAACTAGCGTATTGCAGGTTGCAAGAGGACAGCTCTTTAAGAGCTTCTAGTTCTGAGCTTTTATTGTGTAAAAGAAAATAAAACCATAAATCCATAAACTACTCCCAGTATGCTGTGTGGGCTGTTTAAATACGAGCTATAAAAACCTTTGATAAAAAAGAGGTCTCTCAGGCATTATGGTGGGGCTCTTTGCACCGGTAGCTCAGCTGGATAGAGCACCCGGCTACGAACCGGGAGGTCAGAGGTTCGAATCCTCTCCGGTGCATTTATATTTTAATAGGTGATGTTGTGATTCTAGAAATGTTTGCTTCTGGACCTGTTGAAACAAATGTATATATTTTAGGCTGTTCTAGAACAAAGCAAGCCTGCGTTATTGACGCTCCCCAAGGCTGCTTAGGGCAAGTTAAAACTATTCTAAAAAAAAACCAACTTATTTTGTCTAAAATTCTACTTACACACTCTCATTTAGATCATATAGCAGATGCTTCGCTCTTAAAGGAAGAATTTAACGTTCCCTTATTCATACATCCATTGGATTCTGAAAATCTTATAAAGCCTGGAAGTGATGGAATTCCTTTGTTTTTGTCTGTAAGGGGCATACATCCGGATTTCTTTTTGCGAGATGGAGATGTAATTAATGTAGGAGATTTTCAGCTCCAAGTCATTCTTACTCCTGGGCATTCCCCTGGCGGGGTGTGCTTTTATTTGCAAAAAGAGCAAATTGTTTTTTCCGGGGATACTCTCTTTAAAAATTCAATGGGGCGTATCGACTTTCCTCAGTCAGATCCTTCTAGTATGTGGAAATCTTTAAAAAGGTTAGCTCAATTGCCGCCAAATACAAAAGTATATCCAGGACACGGGCCTTCTACGACCATAGAGAAAGAAAGTTGGATGAAGACAGCAGAAGAAAGGTGGAGTTAATTTTTTAATAGAGGAGTTTTTTATGAGTACATTATTAATGGGACGCAAAGCCCCAGAATTTTCTGCTAAAGCTATAGTAAAAGGGGAAATTGTTGATCATTTTTCTTTGCATGACTTTTTAGGTAAATATGTAGTTCTTTTTTTCTATCCTTTGGATTTTACATTTGTTTGCCCAACAGAGTTACATGCTTTTCAGGAAAAATTATCGGAGTTTAAAAAGAGAAATGCAGAGCTTATGGCCTGTTCTATTGATAGTTGCTATTCTCACTCTGCTTGGTTAAATCTTCCTAAAGAAAAAGGTGGAATTAAAGGGGTCGAATATCCTTTGATTTCTGATTTAAATAAAACGATAGCGCGAGATTACCAAGTCCTCGAAGAAGAGAGCGGGATTGCTTATCGAGGTCTTTTTATTTTGGATAAAAAAGGGACAGTTCGACATCAACTTATTAATGATTTCCCCATAGGGCGTTCGGTAGAAGAGGCCTTACGCGTTTTAGATGCTTTGATTTTTTATGAAGAGCAGGGAGAAGTCTGTCCAGCTAATTGGCATGTGGGGCAAAAAGCAATGAAGGCAAATTCGGAAGGACTGGTTAACTACTTTACAACTTAATTTAAGTTAGAAGATGTTAAATAGTCGTATAAATCTTTTTCTGTAAGGACTAAAAGACTATGACCGAGGTTGCAGACATCTACTGTGGCCTCTATAATTTTTTTATCACCGACTCCAGGAATGAAGATAGCTTGAGCTCTTGGTTCTAAAAGATGTTTCTTGATATGACCCAGCCCCTCGATATAATCTTTTGAACTAAATCCTTCTTCTTTTACTCTGAAGAATATTAAGTCTTGTTTATAGAGAATGGCTTGTATTGCATAATAGATTCCAAGGCTCTCGTTAGGAGGGTTGCCTAAGGCATTTAGGATGTGAGAGAGCGATTTACAAAAAAAAGGAGTCCCAAATTCTCCTTTTTCTGATTCTCCAAATAAAAAAATTGTTGGTTTCATAAAATATAACTTCCTAAGTTTGAAAGAGCATTTCATGTTGCTTTTTATTTATATATAAAAAGCATTTCAATCTAAATGTAAAGTCTTTTTTTTGACGAAGAAGTGTATTTAAATTTTTAATCATTGAAAAGATTGAATAGAATACATTTTTTTTTTAAACTGCAGTCTTAAAACTTTACTTGTTATATTTAGGAGCTCTCTATGTTGAAAAAATGTATGTATTGGTCTTTTTTGCCTTTAGTATTAATTTGTTCTTCTTTCGAAGGTCAATCTGTCGATTCAAATAGTTTTGAATGGGGAACTTCAAAATCAGAGTTGAATTCTTTAAAAAAATTAAAAGAACGTTGGGCTTTTTCTTTGCTTCAAGAATGTATTCGCAGTAAAGTAGAAAATGAATTTATAGATTTGGGTATTCCATATGAAATACAGGTAGAAGAAGGGTTGCTTCCATGTCATTTTAATGGCTTTTTTCTTGCAGAAGAAAAGAATAAAATTGCAATTCTTGAAAAAATTAAAGAAGGAAAAAATGTAGATTTTTCTGAAGAATTTAGTGTGGTAAAAAACCTTTGGAAAAAATGGATTCAGAAAGAAAAAAAGACATCTTTTTATCCGCAATGGATTAACGAATTTTCTTTTTCTCCTTATTATTCGTATTTTGAATTTATAGGATTTTCTGAAGAAATTCTCCAAGATCTACAATTAGAGGATTTAATGGTTGTTTTTTCTGGAAAAAAAGAGAGTCCTATAGAAAACTTTTTAGAAACTAATTCTAGTTATTCTTTTAGAAAGGATTTGGCTTCTCACTCTTCTGGTTTATCTTCGGATAAAAAAGGATGGGAACCTACTGCAGACTCCATAAAAATAGGGGAGCCTAAAAGCGAAGAATCTAAGCGTTTTTTTGATCTTCCAGTAACAGAAGAAGAGAAAAGTATTATACGAAAAATTATCACTACAATGGCAGATAAAAATGTCATTCAGCTTTTATTGGAAAAGAAAAGCATGGAAAGAAAAGGCGATAAAATCCAGCCTGTGCATCCCTTGAGATTTGCGGGTATTGTATTGACAGATCCTAATTTAAAACGCTGCATGAAACTTATTACGAAATCGACATTTAAATGGAATGGCTTTTTAGATGGATATGAGAAGAGAATGAAAGAAGAAGCTAGAGCTGGAACGTTGATGTGTTATGCAGCTGGGCTTGCAGATCTTTTAGAGGTGGATCGTTTTGTTATCATGAGCTATCTTAATCAAGGGAATTATGGAGGCTTAATTAAACATTTTCTCTAAAAAATCTTTAATGCACTTGACCATATTTACTTAGACTGCTAAAGCTTAGAAAAAGAAGTTGTCTAAGGAAATTAAGTATGAATGGAAAAGAAATTGGATCGCCTTTGAATTATATTTATTTTGGATTGCTTTTTTTTGCTTTATCAGCTTTGCAAGTTTATCACGTTTTATTAATTGGCTCTACGAATCTATTTACTGTAGAAATATATACTGCGGTTGCTATTTTAGAATCATTTATTGAAGTTTCTTTTTTGGCTTGGATTTCTGTTTTTTTGCTAAATAGACGATTGAATGTTCTTCACTGGATTTACATTTGCGTTTTAACCGTGTTTTTTTTCCTTAGACTTGTTGATTTTGCCTTAGTAAGGCTTATGGATGTGTCTGTCTGGCGATGGATTGAGTTAATTTTTCAAGAGACGTTTAGCAATTTTGTTGAAATGCTTTATGCCACGAATGTTGAGATTTCAATGTGGGTAATGAGTTTTTGTGCAGTTTTGGGATTTATTGCATTGAATTGTTTACTATTTTATCTTTCAAGCAAACTTTGCAATAAGAAACCTTGGCTCTTTTCTTCTAAAAAAGCGATTACGTTTTGTCTTTTAGGATTTTTATCAGTCGGTGCTACAGAGGTATTTCTTTATGTAACCCCTATATCTCATGCTTCTTTTCGTTATTCTAAAGCACTTCCTTGGAAAAGAACATTATTAGATACAAAAGAAGAAATTATAGAAGTTCAAGGTTACTTAGAAGATCCTCAAACCAGTAGAATGCAATTATCGGAGATAGATTCTAGTTTTTTCTCTTTAGAAAGAAAGCCTGATATTTTTCTTTTTATAGTAGAAAGTTTAAGAGATGATTTTCTAACAGAGGTTGTAACCCCTACTTTAGCGCAGTTTAGAGAGGAAAATCATCGATTTCCTAAAGCACTTTCTATTGCAAATGGCACACATAAAACTTGGTTTTCTCTTTTTTATTCTTTGCAGCCTTTTTATTGGACAAAATATCAACCGAAACAGTGGACTCATGGAAGCACCCCTTTAGCTCTTCTAAAAAAAATGGGCTACCAAACTCATGTATATGCATCTAGTCGGCTTAATTATTATGCAATGGATGAATCTCTTTTTGGCAAAGATAGGCATTTAGTTGATCATTTACATGAATTTAGATTGAACGCTTCTTTATCTGCTAGCGAATCAGATTTTATGGCTATTCAAAAGCTTTGTCAAGATGTTCAAATGTCTAATCAGAAAGGAGGTCGAGTTTTTATAGTCTTTTTAGATTCAACACATTTTGATTATAGTTGGCCTCAAAATAAAGAACCCCTATTTTCCCCTGTGCAAGATAAAATTGATTATTTAGAAGTTATTTGCGGTCGCAAACAACTGGAAATAATAAAAAACAGGTATAGAAATTCTATTCATTATGTAGATGAATTATTTGGTATTTTTCAAAAGACGCTTAAAGAACACGATGTGTGGGATGACTCTGTTGTTGTTTTTACAGCAGATCATGGAGAAGAATTTAATGAGTATGGATGCGTGTTTCATGCCTCAGGACTTTCTCTTCCGCAGTTGCAAATCCCCTTATATGTAAAATTAGGTCAATCTAAACTAGAACCCTGCTTAGATGGTTCAAGAGTCGCCTCTCAAATGGATATTTTCCCGACAATTTTTCATTATTTGGTCGGAGAAGATTCTTTGGCCCCTCTTTTTCATGGAGAGAGCTTATTTGGGTTAAAGAAAAAGAATTACGTAATAGGGGCTCGTTATAATGCCAGTCAAGTTCCTTCTGAGTTTTATATTCAAAAAAATGAATACCGAATGATTTTGGAATTTTGTAATCCGCGCGATATTTACCACTGTCGCTTTTTAAAAGTAAAATCAATTTTAAATAAAGAAGAAGATCAAGTTCCCTTTTCTTTTTCTTTTGTCGAAAATAATTTTAGAGATGTTTTAGATGATCTTTTTTCTTTGCATTAAGAGACTTTATAATGAAAAAGATAGTTAGTTTATTTTTTTTTGTAATATATTTTTATCCCTTTGTTTTATGTGCGGAGATTGAATCAACTGTGCTTATTTCAGAAGGTGAGGCCAGAAAAAAAATGCTTGTTCAATGGGAAGAGGCTATGAATTGGGTTATGCCATTTTCTTCTAGAACTTTTTCTTTAGTAATTGGGGAAAAGCCAAAAGTTTTTCAAGGCGAGGCGAAGTCTTTAGAAGAATTTGTTTTTTTATATGGGTATTTTTCTAGCCACAAACCTCTTGTTGGAATTGTTACAGAGGATGCTTTAGATCTGATTCCTTTACAAAACGTGTTTAATTCTCTATTAAAACACCCAGATTTTGATTTTGTAGAATTAGCAACAGATGAACTTTTGTGTAAAGCTGTATCCTATAGAAACTTACAAAAAGGAATGAAGATTTCCGTTCCTTGTAGGATCCAAAAAAAAATAGTTCTTATTGAGTATGAAGTGAAAGAAGTTCTTGATTTATGGCAAGGGATGCCTGCATTTGGTCTGATATCTCAAAAAAAAGAAGCTGCTCCAATTCTTCTTTTCAGGGGAACAGATTTTTCTTTTTCTTCAAAAAGTAGTTGGGCTTCCATTATAAGTGATTGTGACCTTTCTGGAATAGGTCTTACTACATTTTATTCTTCTCAGAAAAAAATCCAAGTTTGGCTTGAAAAAGCAGCTTTATCTGGTAAAAAGGCTAAAGTCATGGGATTTAGTCTTGGAGGTGTTTTGGCTATATATACAGCTATTTTTGAAAGTGCTCAGGTGGATCGTTGCATAACCTTTAATGCTCCAGGAGTCCCTAAGTCTATCTTTAATATTTGGAAACAACACCCAAGCCCTCCTCCAATTGTTCTTTATGCAACACAAGGAGATTTAGTTTCTAGATTTGGTAATATGCTATCCACGGCATTTGAAATTTCGGATAAAACTCCAATGGGTCCAATTGAAGCCCATACAGGAATTATGACAGCTAAATCGCCCATTCTTCTTTTTCAAATCGACATTGAAAAAGAGAATCACACGCGTGTTAGAGCGGATTAATGTTATAGGTATTTTCCAAAGAAGGAACCTAAGCTACTTATTAAATGAGAATGTTTCCATTTAGTCATTTCTAATTTAGCATATGCACTTTTTTCTGTTTGTGGAGTCTGATTTATTTTATCCTGTAATTCGTTTATTCTAAGAATTTTTGCTTCTAGTATTTTTGTGACGGAGCCATGAGACTCTAGAAGTTGAGAGAAATCGGAAGAAAGAGCTTCTTCTCTCATCTTAGCGATTTCGTCAGGGTTGTGATAGTCTTTGCTGTCACAAGTTTTTTGTGAAGAAAACCAACTGGGAGTTTTGTGTGATTTTTCCCAATCATCAATTTCTTTGTTTGCATTTAGTAATGCAAGAGAAATGCTAAGTGTCATCAGCAGATCTTCTGAATTTTGTAATAATTTTTCGGTTCTTGTCTCATATTTGTCTAGTAATAGTTCATACTGTGTGGGTTTTTCTTGAGCTCCATTAGGTCCTATATTTTTTAAATCACGATCAAGGTCTCTAGCTAGTTTTTTAATGTGCTTAGGAAGAAGGTCTTTTTTGTTTTTTAGTTCTTCTAAAGTGAGAATTTTTTCATCTAATATTTTTTTGATGGAGCCGTGAGAATCTAGAACTTGAAGAAAATTAGAAGTTAGAGCCTTGTCTCTCATTTGTTTTAATTCTACAGGATTATAATAATCTTTAATGCGGTTGGACTGTATTAGGGAATCGGCTAGGAAGGGGAGGGTAAGAAGAGTAGTGTAGGTTGGGGAAGCATTAAGCGTACGACCTGTACATCCAAGAGCAGCAGCTCTCAAACATCCTAGGGCGATTTTTGAGTATCGTTCTTCTTGAGCAGCTGTTATATTAAATATTGAATTTCTATGTGTTGTTGAATTCACAGGAGTAATGATTTTTTTAATGCCTTTGTAAGAAAGTAATTGCGAATAGTAATTATAAGAGAAAATGTAATTTATTGGAATTAAAAAAATTAAGCTGTTTAATTGAGAGTTAAGCGAAGAGACGGCATGGTTAATGAGGGCTATTTCTTTTTGAAGCTCTACTCTATTATAAACGCCAAACTTCGATTGTTCTGTCTTGGAAGACTTCTTGGGTATGAGAGATTTTTTCTTCCCAAGATTTATCTGAATCCCTGTCAAAAATAACTAAATGGCCTTCCGCTCCGGATTTATTCATGTACTGGGATGTTTGTTCCAAGCCCTTTTGTAGGGCTGTATGGTTTGCTATTTTAAGTTCTAGCACAAATCGTTGACTTTTCCAAGCTACAAACAGATCTACTTTTAAACTGTCTAATGCATACTCCCTTGAAATGGAGCCTCCCCCGTTAATTACTCTTTGTAAAAAAGCCATGAGAAGAAGGTGAGGGGCTGATTCGTGGTACTCAAAGCCTTTGAGCCAGGTTCCTGAATTTTCTCTAAAAAACTGAGTAAAAGCCTCTAAAAGTTTTTTCATGTTCAGAGACCCGTCAGGATTAAGGTAAGCGGGGATTGTTTGCTGGACCCGTTCTTGCATCATTTTAGTCAAGGCTCGAGGAATAATCTCTTGGTAAATCGGATTGGCAATTTGATAGCCCTTTTGAGATAAAAGCCCCAAGTCCCTAATATATTGTACGTCATCTTCTTTAAACATTCCCTCAACAACCGTACCGCTAATGATTGCATCCATGATATGACGCACTCTAGGCTCTTGTAATCTATCCAATAAAGCATCTATATGGGTGTCGCATCGTTTGATCAGAGCTTCCCGAGCTTTTTCCAGTACTTCTTTTGTGATGGGTTGAGTGCGGTCCTCTACATCTCTAAAGCAGGCTTGATAGGCCAAGGCGTTGACAAGCCAAGGCTGTCCTTGAGTTTCTTTAAAAACATATAAAGTGGCCTCATCCGTAAAAACTTGCCCAGTTTCTTTTGTGTGTTGCTCATATAAAATTGCAATGTCTTCTTTCGAAAAATTAGGGAGAATCAAAGATTCTGCCTTGATATTAAAAGGACTGTACAAAATTCCAAGTTCTTCTTGTTGTTTTGTTTTGATTTTATAATCGCGTAGATCACGAATTCCTATTAGACAGAGGGTTTGAGGAAAGTGTTCAGGGCGGTCTGTATATCCGGTACGAAATTGTGTTAGCATAGTAATCAAAGAATCCCCTGCTAATACATCAAACTCATCAAAAAAAATAACTAAAGGCTTATTCTTATTTTCAGCCCAGAAGCGTAAAAAATCATAGACACCGGTTTCTTCGTAATCTTTTTTGCTAATAATATTTTCAAGATATTTTAGAGCTTTTTCTTCATATGGTAGAAATATTTTAATTTTATCTCTAAATTGCTTCAGAATAATCTGGACTGCGAGCGGTACATCATTTACCGTCGTTCGTGCGGACTCAATGGAAAGATATAAGGCTGTGTATTCAGTTTCTTGATTGAGATGCTTAACAAATTCAATAATAGCCGTCGTCTTACCGCTTTGCCGTGGGGCATGAAGAACAAAGTAGTATTTTTTTTCAATAAAGCCTGTTAATTGATTCCAATCAAGTCTTTGAGGTAAAAAATAATGATCTTTAGGATTGATAGCGCCAACAGTATTAAAAAATCTTTTATTTTTTGACATGCTTATCCCAGGATGAATTGCTTTAAGGGTAGGAGAGTTTTTGGTTTTTGTCTAGTGTTTTCACAAGATGAGTAATTGAAAAAAATAACTGCGAGGCCTTTATAAACGCCAAACTTCGATTCTACTGCGTTGGAAGACTTCTTGGGTATGAGAGATTTTTTCTTCCCAAGATTTATCTGGATCTCTGTCAAAAATAACTAAATGGCCTTCCGCTCCGGATTTATTCATGTAGTGGGAGGTTTGTTCTAAGCCCTTTTGTAGGGCTGTATGGTTTGCTATTTTAAGTTCTAGCACAAATCGTTGACTTTTCCAAACCACAAATAGATCTACTTTTAAGCTATCTAATGCATACTCCCTTGAAATGGAGCCTCCCCCGTTAATTACTCTTTGTAAAAAAGCCATGAGAAGAAGGTGAGGGGCTGATTCGTGGTACTCAAAGCCTTTGAGCCAGGTTCCTGAATTTTCTCTAAAAAACTGAGTAAAAGACTCTAAAAGCTTTTTCATATTCAGAGACCCGTCTGGATTGAGGTAAGCGGGGATTGTCTGCTGGACCCGTTCTTGCATCATTTTAGTTAAGGCTCGAGGAATAATCTCTTGGTAAATCGGATTGGCAATTTGATAGCCCTTTTGAGATAAAAGTCCCAAGTCTCTAATATATTGTACGTCATCTTCTTTAAACATTCCCTCAACAACTGTACCGCTAATGATTGCATCCATGATGTGACGCACTCTAGGTTCTTGTAATCTATCTAATAAAGCGTCTATGTGGGTGTCGCATCGTTTGATTAGAGCCTCTCGAGCTTTTTCTAATACATCTTTCGTGATGGGGACTGACCGATCTTGTATATCTCGAAAACAGGCTTGATAAGCTAAGGCATTGACAAGCCATGGTTGGCCTTGTGTTTCTTCAAAAGCATATAGGCAAGCCTCTTCAGTAAATGGCTGCCCCGTTTCTTGCATATGCTGTTCATATAAAGTTTTAATGTCTTCTGCTGAAAAATTAGGAAGGAGAATCGATTCTGCTTTGATATTAAAAGGGCTGTATAAAACACCTAATTCTTCTTGCTGTTTTGTTTTTATTTTATAGTCACGCAAATCTCGAATTCCCACTAAACAAATAGTCTGAGGAAAATGCTCTGGACGATCGGTATAACCAGTACGAAATTGCGTCAGCATGGCAATCAGAGACTCCCCTGCCAAAACATCAAATTCATCAAAAAAAATGACTAAAGGATTTTTTTTACTTGCTTCTGCCCAAAAATACAAAAAACTCAAAACGCCACTTTCTTTAATAGGTTCACTAAGCGCCTTTTCAAGATAATCCAGAGCCTCTTTTTCATTAGGTAGCAGCAGTCTTATTTTAAATTTAAATTGTTCCAGGATAATCTGAACCGCTCGACAAACGTCATTCACTGCACTACGGGCGGATTCAATAGAAAGGTATAGAGCTTTGTATTTTTTCTCTTGGTTGAGATAATTAACAAATTCAATAATTGCCGTTGTCTTTCCGCTTTGCCTTGGGGCATGAAGTACAAAATAGTATTCCTTCTCAATAAATCCCATTAATAGTTTCCAATCAAGTCTATGAGGCAAAAAATAGTGTTTTTCTGGATCAATAGCTCCTACAGTATTAAAAAATCTTCTGTTTTTTGACATACTTTTCCCTGAATGAATTGCTTTAAGCGTAGGAGAGTGGTTGGTTTTTGTCTACTGCTTGTATAAGTTAACCCTCAAATCTAGCAGACGTTCCAAGTTCATCTTCTATCTCTAGAAGGCGGTTGTATTTTGCTATCCGGTCAGTTCGTGATAAGGATCCTGTTTTAATCTGTCCTGCAGAACTGGCGACGGCAATATCAGCAAGAGAGGTGTCTTCTGTTTCTCCGGAACGATGAGAAACTATGATTGCATAGCCATGTTTTTTTGCAAGGTGGATAGTTTCAAACGTTTCAGACAGGGTTCCAATTTGATTGGGTTTAATCAAAATAGCATTGGCTACTTTTTGTTCAATACCCTTTTGGAGGAATTTAGGATTTGTAACAAAAAGGTCGTCTCCTACAATTTGGATATGAGATAATTTTTGAGTTAGAAGTTTCCATCCTTCCCAATCATTTTGGTCCATGCCGTCTTCAATGGAATCGATTGGATATTTTTTACACAGAGATACTAGGTAATCTACATGCTCTTCTTTCGAAGAAGATAAAAAGGAGTTTCCTTGAATCTGTTTTTTCTTTTCGATGTAGAGCTTTGTTTTTATGTCATAAAATTCAGAAGATGCACAATCTAGTGCGATAGTAATATCTGTTCCTGGAAAAAATCCAGCAGCAAGAATGGCTTCAACGATCAGATCTAAAGCAGATTCGTGAGATGGAAGGTTAGGAGCAAATCCTCCTTCATCTCCCACAGCTGTAGAGTATCCGTGTAACTTTAGAAGTCTTTTTAATGTGTGAAAGACTTCTGCTCCCATGCGAAGGGCTTCTTTAAAAGTAGGTGCCCCTATAGGTCGAATCATAAATTCTTGAAACTCAAGAGAGTTGTCAGCGTGTGCTCCGCCGTTTATGATATTCATCATAGGACAGGGTAGAAAGTGGGATTCAGCCCCCCCCAAGTATTTGTAGAGTGGGATTTTAAGTTCACAAGCAGCCGCTTTAGCGATCGCTAAAGAAGCCCCTAAAATAGCATTCGCACCGAGTTTAGATTTATTATGTGTTCCATCAAGCTGAATCATTTGTTGATCTAAAGAAAGCTGGTCTAGTACATTCTTCCCAAGTAGAAGATATTTTAGAGATCCATTTACATTTTCTACAGCTTTGGAGACTCCTTTACCAAAATATCTTTTTAGGTCTCCATCTCGAAGTTCTACAGCTTCATGCTCGCCAGTGGAGGCTCCTGATGGAATAGAAGCTTTTCCAATAGCTCCAGACTCTGTTGTTACAGTGACTTCTAAAGTAGGATATCCTCTGGAATCAAGAATTTCTAGAGCGTAGATGTTTTGGATTTTAGACATAAAAGACCCCTTTTTACTTTGTTATAAGGTATTTTTTCTTTAAAATTCAAGTATTTAAGTTGAAAAGTTAACGATTGCGATGTTGAGTTTGAGTCGTTTCTATTAAAGCGCAGTAAGAAGCATACCGAACAGGGGATATCCTTTCATTTTCTACATCTTCTTTAACTGCGCAGCCACCCTCTGTTTGATGGGAGCAGTCAGGGAATTTGCATTTTAGAGAAGCTTCTGCAATTTCAGAAAAATAATGTTGGATTTCAGAAGATTCAAGTTCCCAAATTCCAAAACTTTTAATTCCTGGGGTGTCAATGCAAAAGCCACCTTCCAGTAGAGGGATAAGCTGAGTAGTTGTAGTAGTATGGGAGCCTTTGAGGGTCTTGTACACCATATCTCCTGTTTTTAGTTCTAAGCCAGTTACGGCATTTATTAAGGAAGATTTACCAACGCCGGATTGCCCAGAAAAAACAGAAGATTTATTTTGCATGAGAATTTTAAGTTCTTTAATTCCTTGGCCAGTAAAAGTGCTGACTAAAAGGAAGGGAATCGAAAGAGCTTTGTATGCGGCGGCGCATTCAAGAAGAATAGCTTGCTCTTCTGTTCCGTCTTGTAGAGAGTCAATTTTATTAATTACAATAACAGGATCCATGTTCCCTTTTTGCGCGGCAATAATATACCTGTCAATTAAAAATGGCTTTAAAGAAGGCAGGTGGATTGAGGAAGTAATAATAACTTGGTCTATATTTACGGCTATAAGTTGTTCTTTGCGCCTATGGAGATTGTCTGCTCTGGAAAGAATGGATCTTCGGGGTTCTACTTTAATAATAACACCTGATTCTTGCTGTCCGATTTCGAATCGAACAAAGTCTCCTACGGCAATAAGATTTTTAGATTTGCTTTTTTCTTTTTTTAAAGAGCCTTTAAGTCCACAAAGATAGATTTTGCCTTCGTGTTCTACTCGAGTTCCGTCAGGAAGAATGCCTAAAACGCGTCCTTTAAGGCCTTTTTCTTCTAAAGGGATTAATAGGTTTTTTTTGAGTTGATCTTGGTCTGTTTTCTTATATTTAGAGCGATCCCCTTCTGTAACTCTTTTTTTTTCTTTGCGAGAAAGTTTATTCTTATCCGTATGAAATTCTTCTTCATAACTAAGTCGGTCGTCATATTTAGAGTTCATCACAGGTCCTTAATCCATAGAGTAAAATAGCCCCAGCGGAGGCAACATTTAGAGATTCCATCCGATAGTGCATGGGGATAGTAACCTTTTGAAAGATTTTTTTTGCGTCGGCTCTAGGTCCATGAGATTCGCTGCTTAAAATGAGAGCTGTCGGAACTGACATTGCACACTTTTCTATGACAAATCCGTCAGTGTCGGCTAGAAGAACATGAAAAGAATTTTTTTTTGTCATAGAAACAAAATCATCCCAACTTCCCATTGCAAGAGGAAGTCGAAATGTTGCGCCTTTAGCGGCTCTTAGCGCCTTTTCATTGAATGGATCGCAAGTGCTTTCTGTTAAGTAAGCTCCATCCCAGCCTAATGCTAATGCAGAACGAAGTAAAGTTCCAACATTTCCAGGATCGGACAACCCGTCGAGAACCAGAAGGCGAGATGTGCTAGAAAGATCTTGAAATGGGGGGATTAACGTAATAGCGGCAATAGGTTCTGGATTTGCTATCCCTGTAATTTTTTTTAGGATTTCATAAGTAACAAGAAATATTTCAGGGGATTTTTCCTGCGAAATAAAGGGAAAGAGGGAAAGCATGTTTTCTTGAATCAAAAGAACTTGAATGGGAGCCATTGATAGGCTAAGTTCTCTTACCATTTTAGTGCCTATAACCAGAGCTTTATTTTCTTTCTTACGTAAGGAGCTATCTTTGCGAAGAGAAACTATATATTTGACAAAAGGATGTTGCAGGCTTGTAAGCTTTTTTGCTATCATTTTCCATTGTTCTTTAAAAAAAGGGTAAATCATCTTAGATGATGACAGAAGCGGGCTTTCTTAACAAGTAGAGCTGTCTGGGAGGTGGATGGACAATAAAAAAAAAAGAGACAAAAAAAATAATTGGGAGATTCCAGCTGCCTTAGTAATGCCTGCATTGCTTTGTATAGTTGGGCTTTTTTGTTTTAAAAGTTCTTTGCCTTTTTGTGTAGAAGAAATTCGCCCGGTTCGGGATTTGTCTTTTCAGGCCACTCAAACGACTTCTCAAAAAGAAATTGAAAGATTGCAGTCTGTTTTTTTTCAGCCTTTTACTTATCTAAGTGAAACTGATCAATGTTATTTGTTTGCTTCTAAAGACAATGAATATGTTATTAAATTTTTTAAAATGAGAAAGATAACTCCAAAATATTGGCTTAATTATATTCCGTTTCCTTGGTTAGAAGAAGAACGTCTTAATAAAATTTGGCATAGAGAAAGATCGAGGCAAGAACTTTTCGGGAATTTTAAAAAGGCTTTTGATGGGTTTCGTCACCAAACAAGTCTCTTTTTTGTTCATTTTTTTAGCACAAATTGGATTAAATCGAAAGTTCATATTATTGATAAACAAAATGTGTCTCATTCTATTTATTTAGATTCTATTCCGTTTGTTTTGCAAAAAACAACAGTAAGCATTTCTAATTATATTGAAAAATTAGTTGAGGAAGAAAAGGAGGGGGAGGCTATAAGTTCTTTGCTCCTTATTTTAGATCTTGTAAAAGATCAATGTCAAAGAGGTTTTGCAGAACGAGATGGTTTTTTAGAAAAGAGTTATGGATTTATTGGAAACAGGGCTGTTTTTATAGAGGTAGAGCGATTGATTCGTGATGATTCGTTAAAAAGTTCTTTAAGCACCTTAAGAGAAGTTTTTAAGGTAAGTCAGAAAATGAGTGAGTGGTTAGAGAAAACGCATCCATCCCTTATTAAAGAATTTCAAAAAGAAGCGCATGATCTTATTTCTATGTTAGAAAATCTTTAGAAAGCGGGGATTAAAGCTCCTTGATATTTAGAAATGATGTATGACCTCATACTATCGGATTGCATTTGTTTTTTTAGAATCAAGAGCTTTGGGCTATTTAAATCATCGCAGCGAATAGCAATGACATTTTGGTAAGGAGAGTTTTTATTTTCTGTGTAAAAAGAATCTTTTTCTGGAGACAGATCTCCAAGTAAAGCATAATTTGTAGGAATCACAGCTCCTTCAACTTCAGAAAGTGTTCTAGTTAAAAGCGCTGCATCTACTTCTATAAAGTGAAATTTCTTAGGGTTGTTCTGAATATCTATAATTGTTGTATTAAAAATATTTTTCGTCTTAAGAGTGATGAGTCCTGCTTTTTCTAGAAGAAGAAGAGCTCGAGCTTCATTAGTAGGGTCATTAGGTATTGCAATAGTGGCTCCTTCTTTAAAGTCATCTAAAGATTTTTTCTGGCTATATAGTCCCATAGGTTCTACATGGATTTCTGCAAGGACGCAAATAGGATAGTGAAATTGGCGAATTTGTTCTTCTAGAAAAGGTTTGTGTTGAAAGAAGTTGGCGTCAACTTCTTCATCTGCTAGAGCACGATTTGGAATGTTATAATCATCTATGATTATAACATTTAAACTAATCCCCTCTTTTTTGAGGGATTCTTTGATTTGAGCTAGAAGATCCGCTTGAGGAAGTGAGCTTGCGCTAATTGTAATTGTCTGTTGATCATCTTTTGTAGAGGGAGCTCCGCAAGCGCTTAACAAAGCAAGACTAAAAATAAAAATAAATTTATGCATGAGATGTTTTTCCTCTTTTTTTGAGAAGATGAAAAGAAAAATGATTTCCGATTCTTTGGACTATTTCTACTAATAGAATGAGTAAGATGACTGTTAAATACATAATAGTGCTATTGAATCGATTATATCCATATTGAATTGCAACTTGTCCAAGTCCCCCTCCTCCAATAAGTCCAGCCATAGCGCTATATCCGATAAGGTTGATGAGAGTTAGGGTTATAGCTTGAATGTTAGCGGGTAGCGATTCGGGTAGAAGAATTTTTAAGATAAGTTGAAAGGAAGAGGCTCCCATGAGAGTGCTAGCTTCTAAGAGTTTAGGATCAATAGCGCGAAGAGAAGACTCAATGAGTCTTGCAATAAAAGGTGCTGCGGAAATAGCTAAAGGAATAGTAGCTGCAGTTGTTCCTAGACTGGTACCAACAATCCATTTTGTAAATGGAATTAAAGCGATCATTAAAATGGCAAAGGGAAAAGAGCGTCCGATGTTAACGATAAAGCTTAAAGCCTTATAAAGGATTTTTTTTCGAGGGGTAAGGAAAAGGATAATTCCAAGCGGCAACCCCAGTAAGATTGCTAAAAGTCCAGATAGTATGACCATGTAGAGTGTTTGTAGAAGCGCTAATGGGATGAGATTCCAAGCAAGAGAAAGATTGTTGGCTGTCATGAAAGAACCTCATAGGTAACATTGTTTTTTTGTAAAAAATCAAAGGCTTGTTTTTTTTGAACGTCAGTTCCTTTTAACGTAATCGTCAAACATCCTATAGCTGTAGATTGAATGGTATCTATCCACCCAGAGAGGATGTTTATTTCAAGACGTAGTTCAGATATTAATTGAGACAGTAGAGGCTTTTGTGCAGATTCCCCTTTAAAATGAAGTTTTAAAAGTAAAGAGTCTGCTCCAAGATTTTTTAAATAGGATAGATCAAGTTCGTGAGTGGTTGTTTGCACTAGTTGTTTTGTTAAGGCTTTCTTTGGATTTGTAAAAACATTTAAAACGGAGCCTTGTTCTAAGATTTTACCTTCACTTATGACAGCAACCTGATCGCAGATTCTTCGAACAACATCCATTTCATGGGTAATAAGAACGATGCTAATCTTCTTGATTTGATTGAGATTTTTGAGAAGGTCTAAAATTTCTTGGGTTGTTTTGGGGTCTAAAGAAGAAGTCGCTTCATCACAGAATAGGATTTGAGGAGAGGTTGCAAGAGCTCTTGCGATGGCGACCCTTTGTTTTTCTCCACCGCTTAATGAAGCGGGATAACAATGTCTTTTTTTTTCAAGACCAACCAAACTAAGAAGTTCTTCTCCTTTTTTTTCCATTTCTTTTAAAGGAATTCTTCCCAATTCTAAAGGAAGAAGAATGTTTTCAAGAACGTTTCTTGATTCTAGAAGAAGGAAGTGTTGAAAGATCATTCCGAGTTGCGTTCTTATTTTTCGAATATTTGCTTTATTTTTAAAGTCAAGAATCTCTCCCTGTAATGAAATGTTCCCTAAAAATTCAGGCTCTAGGGTGCTCATACATCTCAATAAGGTGGATTTTCCAGCTCCGCTAGGTCCAATGATGCCAAAGATTTCTCCTGATAAGACTTTCAAAGAAATATTTTCAAGCGCTATCGTTTCCTTAGAGTTCGCAAAAAATGTTTTTGTTAAATGGCTCACTTCTACAGCAGGTGGCATAAAATCCTTATTAAAAGAAAACGTCTAAAAGGCTAACAAAAACAAGCAATCTGGTCTATCCATATGTCACGGCATTTTCATTAAAAAGGTTTGATAGTTTTCCAGTAAAAACGTGTCCTTCCGGTTTGATTGCGTGACCTCTGAATAAAAACCACATAAGATATGGCCACTTTTTTAAACAAAGAGGAAAAAGCCATGTTTATGACTCCCCCAAGAACAACTTAAAATTCTAGCAGTATAATTCTCTCAATTAAGAACTGCTCGATGCAGAAAATTCTCAAAAAAAACTATGACATCATTTTTAGTTTAACTTCAGACATAAAGCTTCAATTATCCAACCAGGTTTCTAAAAAGTCCTCTTTTACATAACCGGAAAACCTTCGTTAGTCGTGGTAAAACTAGCCTCTTAAATTTTGCCGCCTTATCTCAAAAAAAGTCTAAATTTAGATGCGATTTTTAGATTCTTTTTTTTATAGAGGCTCTTGCAAAACTAAGAAAAGAGTCAGTTTTTTATTTTAGATATTTCAAAAAAAGAAATAGGTGTTTCTTATAGATAAAACACCCTTTCTGATGTGTTGTGAAGTACTTTCAAACACGACATAATTATATTAGAGAGGGCGCCGATCATGGAGCGATTGCAATCAAGACTATCAGGTTTTTGGAATAGAGTTCAAGGATCACTTTTTCCTTAGCTATAAGAAGAGCTCGATCTTCTATAGCGCGTAGATTTATCGCAAAAATGATTTATAATATAGATTCTACTAGAGCACTGCTAGAACGTTTAGATAGCGATAAAAATCCAGGCCGTAATAAATAATTGAGAGCCGATATAGAAGCTGAATCAAAAGCAAGAAGAACTCTCAATTGGAAATTTGCGGAAGATCTTCTTTATAATGAACGATCTAGAGTCGAAAGAGGCAATTCACGCTTAAAGCTTGAATTCGGAGCTCACACAGTGAAGGTGCGAGGTCATAAAAAGGTGTTTTGCCATCTGATGTTTGGAGTTCTGAGCTTAGCCGCAGATCAGTTGCTGAAGTTAGTTATGTGATTTTTTCCAGCACTTGAAAATGAATGCTATTTTCCTTTAGGAAATGGCGTCACCCTCAAGTGCTGTCATGCGGATCGAGTACTGTCGTTTTCTTATTCGGAATGTCATAGAAAAATCGATGGGTGACTATGGGCTCTGAATTTTCCCCAGAGGGGGAAACTAGTTCTTTAACACGAAAGCAAGCTGGATCTTTTTCTTCAAAAGACTTTCCAAA
>CAMDHO010000039.1 GCA_945898205.1 Chlamydia trachomatis
ACGAGAGCTAGCAAATTTATTGAAGAAATTTCCAAAAAGAATCCTCAATTATTTGTTCATTGGGAAAGAGGAATGATAGGAGGGTTTGCTTAATTGGGAGCGGTGTGAATCGAGAGGTTCCCGCACCGTTCTAAGAGAGGCCTGGGGGGTGGTTCCTCAGGTCGACTTACCCTTTATCGATCTCATTCCCGATGAAAACTTAGGTCTGTTAAAAATCAGATTACATAGTATGACTAATCAAAGCTCAAATGAGACAATCAAAAAATTTTGAAAAAACGCTAAATCTAACTAAAAAATTGAACTTTGGTTAAGAAAACTTAATTGTTTTATGGAGAACTCTAATTAGTTCGTACATATCTGGAAGAAGGGCCTTTGCCGAGTTTTTTAATCAAACCGGTTTCTAAATGCTCTTTGATCTGTCTGTTGGCAGTAGCTCTTGAAATAGAGAGAGATCTCATGATGTCTTGAACGGTAATTTCAGAGTTTACATAAAATAAGGATAGAAGATCCTTTGTAGATTGATCTAGGATTGGGGACTTTGAAGTTCTTGGTAGTATACATTTAATAAATCCAGGCCCCTCATGGATGATGGGATTGGTTAGATTTTGTTTTTTATAAGCTTCGAAAACAGTTAAAAACCCGGATCCTAATTTTTCCATTAGGCCTATCTCACGAAAAACACGTGTAATGATTGTATTGCGAATGTAGGTTGTTCCCATGAATAGAGCATTAATATGCATAGGCCCTGGAAAGTTTCCCGGACTAAATATTTCAATTCTATCATCATAAATTGCAATTTTCGTAGGGCCTGGAATAAAATAATTTCGATGTACAAGGGCATTAATAACAATTTCTCGAATGGCTTCTTCTGGAACTTCTAGCGTTTCTTGTCGAGCTCCAGCTCCCACAATAGTAAATTTCTTATTGAGTCTGCTTAAAATAAATGACAAACAATCTTTGTATTGTTGTAATAAAGGGCCTATACAATCTCGAGTGGCAACAACTTCTCTTCCAGATACGCCTAAAAAATGAGTGCAGATAACAAAGGATTCGGGAAGGAACTTTAAAGGTTCTTTGGCAAACAATAAAACTCCTCCTAAAGAGGGATAGATGCGGTTGTGCTCTTTGGTTAGGATCCCGTAGGAATATAATATTTTATGTACATCAGATTTTATAAAAGGATGTTTGCGCATTTCTAAGAATTCTTCAAAACCTAACAGATCAATGTCTTCTTCTGTAGCAGCATACACGGGCATTTGATCTGGGTATTTTCCCATGCTTTGCCATTCTAGTTCTCGGATCATAAGAGGTGTTGCTTTTACAGTCTCTGTCCCAACGCGAATAAATGTGCCTTCTTGCTTTCCTAAAGAAGAATAAAAATATGGTTTAGTCATTCCTTCGGAGACTTCAATGAGAAGAATCACTTTATTTTCTATTCTTTGAATATGTAAAGAAGGGAGGATCGGGGGGGTGCAACTTGCATAAATTGAACGATGAAGGTCTTCTTCTAACTGTTCAATTTCGAACTCATCAATGCCGGTTACTTCGCCAAGATCATCGATGCCAATGATTAAAGTACCACCGTGCATATTGCAAAAGCCTATGATTGTTTTTGCGATTTGCTGTTTAGTGGGAAGTTCTCTTTTAAATTCTAAGGTTGAAGACTCGTATGCTGGATATTTCATATCACCTCAATTTACTATAAAATAAACGGATTGAGAGGATTAAGTCAAGATAATCCCCTCAATCCACTCATTTTAATGAATCTGAGGGGATTTGTGATAAAATCCTCTCTTTTGCTCTATGTATGATTTTTTGATCGATTATTTGACTTTATTTTAGAAAATTGACTCATTCTCAAGTTTTGGATTACTTAGTTTCTTTAATGAAAATGGCAGGGAAAATCCCCACCATTTTAAGAACACCTCTTAAGGAAGAGGTGTCATATGAGGATTAAATCCGTCAAGCATTTGCAGGGTTTGCGTTTGAGTAGACCCGCTATATCAAGTTCTTGTAGCCTTTTATTTAAAGTGCCTCCTGAAGGGATTTTCGTTGATTTGATAAGCTCTTCTCTTGAAATGCCATGCTGATATTTTGAAATTGCTTTGATTATCAATAAAGAGTCTTCTGCATTAGAAAATAAGGATTGAAATAAGCGATTAAATTCATCATAAAGTAGTCCGTCTATTTGAAAAAAAATTTTATTGATATTTTGAAAAGCGGATTTGCCTTGCTCAATTTGTTTAAGGTAGTAAGGAACCCCACCAAATACCATGTAAAGATCTAAGATTTGTTTCGAGTTTAGATGAATATTACGAGAGGCAAGAAATTGTTGAACCCCTTTTAAGTTATAAGGTTTTAATAAGATAGTTTTGGTTAGTCGGTTGTGTAATCCCCCTTTGGCATTGATGAGATTATCAAGCGTCCAAGATGCGGCGGATCCACAAGCAATAAAGGTTAATTTAGAATAGCGGCTTCAAAATCTATTCCAATAGTAATCAATAGCTTGAAGCATTCCAGATCTTTTAGTTGCAAGCCAGGGTTGTTCATCAAAAAAAATAACAACATTTTGAGATTTGGAAATTTTGTCAAGTTCAGTTGTTAGTAATTCAAAGGCAGCTTTCCAGTTTTTGGGAGTTTTAAGTGGTAATCCATTGGCAAAAGTGTTAGAAAAAATGTTAATAAAATTTTCTAGCTGATCTTCTAAGTTTCCGTCTTTTTGACCTGTAATTTCGAAATATATACACCGTTTTCTTGAGAAATACTCTCTGATTAAATAGGGTTTTCCAACGCGACGGCGCCCGTAAATGGCTAAAAATTCAGCTTAGGAAGATTCCCATAGATGATCTAATGTTTTTATTTCGGATTCTCTTCCAAGAATTTTTTCTTGAGTCAGTAGTTTAGTCCTGGTTTGGCTGGATATAGGCAATAGAAGTGTGGTTTCCTTAGTGGGGTTTATTTAGCAGTCTGAAATCTGCTAGATAAACGGATGCGGTCGAAAACATTGAGTGTGCTAATGCCACATGATGCTTTTTCCATTCATTGGACTGACGTCCAGCATCTGAAAAGAAGGACAGGAAAAAGAAAAAATAAATATAAAAAAGGTGTAGGGGGAAGACCACGCCCCTCAAGAAAAAAAATAATGAAAGAAGAATTTAACACGAAAAGTTTTTTATTCCTTTCGTTATTCTGTTCAACTTTTTTTCGGAACTCTAGTTGCCTATAGTTTTAGAAGCGGTTCCTTGCAGGTTTCGTAAAGTATTTACCGTCTATACTGAAAATATTTTTTGTCTTAGTTTGGTTTATGACATCATAGTTTGAAGCCAATGGGGTTTAAGTCTATGGGCTGGTTTCTTCTCATGGAAGGATCACTGATCCTTCCAATTGCAGAAACAAGTAAATTACAATCTATGAAATTTAGGATTTTTTTGTAATTTGGCAATATTATTTTTCCTTGCGGGCTCAATTTTTAAGGCGGTGGATTAAGGCTATTGATTTTTTTTGAGAGCCCGTACGGTTGTTTCTGTCGGAATTTTTTTTAATCCGCGATCTTTTCTAAGAGAATCTTTTTTGATTTCGCAGATTATTTGATCCGTGAGGGCTGAAAACATAAAATAATGAATAGAATAAAAAAAAACTATCGATATTTAGGAGAGGTCGATATATAAGAATGGTTTTTATTGCAGTTAAGATTGCCCTTGCCTTATTATTTCTGCATTTCAGTTTGGAGTATAAAAAAATGCGGTGCCCTTTTTGTACGTATGAGGAGTCTAAAGTTACTGATTCTAGAACAGTTGTAGAGACGAATGCTATTCGTAGAAGAAGAGAGTGTCTGAAGTGTTTAAAAAGATTTACTACATTTGAAACGATTGATTTGACATTACAGGTATTTAAAAAAAATGGCGTATATCAAGATTTCTCTCAAGATAAATTAGTGAAAGGGCTTTCGGCCGCATGTCAACATACAAAGGTTAGTCATGAGCAAGTAATGACATTAGCTTATAAGATTTCAGCTCATCTTATGGAGAGGCAAGTAAGGGAAGTGTCAACAGGAGAAATTGGAGAATTGGTAATGGAGTATCTTCAAATGTTAGATCCTATTGCATATATTCGCTTCGCTTGTGTATATCGTCGTTTTAAGTGTGTTGATGAATTAATGACTGCGTTAGAGAATATACCCATTTAAACTAAGGAATAAGGAGAGCAATATGCCTTTGACAAATCACCAGATAGAGCAATTTAAACAAAAATTAGAAACTTTAAAGTTTCAAATTACAAATCAGGTCCGCGGAGTTAATTCCTCTGTAAAAGTTTCAGAAGAAGAATCTGGATATTCTAAGCAGAAAGATGAAGAAGGAACCGACGACTTTCTTCGTACTGTAAATATGGAAGTGTCTGATAAAGAGTTTAAGATTTTAAGGCAAATTGAAAGAGCTTTAGAGAAAATGGATGAAAATACATATGGAATTTGTGATTTAACGGAGGAAGAGATTTCTTTGGCTAGGTTAGAAGCTCTTCCTTACGCTACGATGACCGTAAAGGCTCAGGAAAAATTTGAAAAAGGATTGATTTGATCTCAGTAGGACGATTTTTTTTTCTGGCTATTGCCTGTATTTTGTGCATTTGTTGTGATGTAGGAATAAAGCGATATGTGTTTTTTCAAGTATCTCCTTTGCAAGGTGTTTCCATCTTTCAAAATTGGCTTGGAGTTGATTTTTCTTTAGAGTATGTCAAAAATACGGGTGCGGCGTGGGGGGTTTTTTCTTCATTGCAAGCCTATCTTTTATGGGGGCGTTGTGGAATTATTGTTGCCTTACTGGGGTCTCTATTTTTTTCAAAAGCTCCTTTTGGCCGTAAAATAGCAGTTAGCTCAATTGCGGCAGGTGCTATAGGTAATGTATTGGATTACTTTATTTATGGTCATGTGGTAGACATGTTTCATTTTTGCTTTTGGGGCTATTCTTTTGCTGTATTTAATGTGGCAGACTCAATGATTTTTTGCGGAGTAGTTGTCTTATTTCTTCAGCAAGCGAAAGAGCAGAGATCAAAAAATAGGGCCGATAGGAGCAGAGCTTGAACTTTCCTATACGAATGAGTTCTATAGACAAAGAAGGTCTTTTTCGCGCCTCTAAGTGGTTAAAGCACGCAGTATTATTAAATGAAGAAGAAATACGCTCTTTTTTTGCGGTAATAGGAGATTGTTTTCTTGTTCCATCAAGTGGCCTTGTTTCAGAATCATCTTGGCAAGTTAACTTAGATGAGTTTTTTAAACGGTATAAAGAGTATCTAGATTGGATGGAGTGTGAGCCAACGCTGCCGCCACCAATACTTCGCCGTTTTTTTTCTTTAATGTTAACGGTTTCTTTGGATGTTTTTTATGGGGTGTCAATAGGGCCTGAAAAGCTAGCTATTAAAGCATCACTGCCTGTTATTCAAATACAAATGTATCATTGTGTTTTTTCTTCTTTTGACCATCAAATAAGATCGATGGTCTTGAGTCCCGACAGTTTTGGGTGGGGGCTTCAAATTGCCTATCCTCAAGTTTATGAAGATCCTAAAACCCATCAATTTTCAAAAGTTTTGCTGGATAAGGGATTTCCTAATTCAAAGCCGTTTAAAGAAATGGTTTCTTGGCTAAGAAAGAATACTCAGCCAGTCCCGCTTCAGGAAAGGGGAGGAAGAGCCTATGCCCCTTTTCGGATAGGAAAAAGTTCGTTGGAAAAAAGAGAAACTCATCAAGGGTTACAAAAAATACTGTTAAGTGGAGTTAGGATTAATGAATCCTGAGATAGAAGTTATAAGCATAGGAGCTTCTAGGCTCTTTGAGAACTCTTGGGTTTTTCAAGAATTACTTTTTTTAGGAATTACAACGTTTACACAGAGTGTGATAGACGAAAATTTGGAAATATTTAGGTCGATGTTAGAAAAAAACTCTAACCAAGTTTTTTGTATAGGGGGATCGGATCATTTCAAGGAAATAGCTGCAGAGTTCCCTGATAAAATGATTTTATGGCTTCCGGATGATTTACAAAAGATAAAATCAAAATTCTATAGCAGGAGAATGCACTTTTTTCTTCTTTTAGAAGATCAACTTAAAGAAGTAATTCAAACGAGCTCTCAAGTAGAAGTGCATGTTTATTCTTGGGAAGACAAGGTTTCTGTTGTGATGACCTCAGCTAGTGAGGAAAGTTTAGAGGCGGAAGTTTTAAATCTCCGATCAAGGTTTTTATCTTATGAAATTCAGTGTCAGTCCGGATCCGTAGCGCTTGCTTTACAAGAAACTCTTATAAAGCAAGGGAAGACAGTTTCCTTTGCGGAATCATGTACAGGAGGTCTTTTGTCGCATCTTATGACTTCTAATGCAGGTTGTTCAAACTGTTTTTTAGGTTCTTTTATTACATATTCTAATGCTTTTAAACAGGACACTCTTGGGGTGAAGAAAGAAACTTTGATCCAATATGGAGCAGTAAGTGCTCAAGTAGTGGAAGAGATGTTAAGTGGGGTTCTGGCCTTGAGCGGAGCTGATTTTTCTGTCGCGATATCAGGGGTAGCAGGTCCAGAGGGAGGGACAGAAAACACCCCTGTAGGGACTGTTTGGTTTGCAATCGGAAAGAAGGGGGAGTTACCGGAAGTTGGAGTTCTTCAAATTATGGGAAATAGAAAGCGTATTATCTCTTTGACGTCTTATCGTATTCTTGCTCTTTTATATAGAAAGGTGCATTACGGGTTGTCTATTGATAACTGGTCAGACCCCCGTTATTTCAAAAAAATATAAATAATTTATTAACGTAACTTTAGCGAAAAATTAAAAAAATCTTTTGGCGGAAAACGCGTTATTGCTATAAAATATTTATTTTAATTAGGTTCATAGCATGAATTTCGAGCGTTCAGACTAGAAACAATTCACTAAAGAATAGGTTCGCATTCTTGATCTCGACCGCTTAGATGAATTGATCAAATGCGCGGCATACTGCTTCCTTCAGGTCGGGGTTAAGAGCGGCTGTAAAGAATGTAATCCAGAATTTTGACATAAAACCTTGATTTTGTAATTTTGTGATAAGAAAGTATTTCTTAAAGCTAATATTTAGCTAGATTTTATTTTTTAAAGTTATTTGTTGGTGGTGTGGACTGTTGAAGATTAGACGGATTAGAGAAATTCATTTCATTTGAAGCTCTTGATGTGTTAACCTTTTTACTTAAAACTATAAGATGAGAGGTGTTTTTTTACTGTGAAATCTATTTTAGAAATTACAAGTTCCCACAATCCAAGAGTAAAATCAGCGCTTTCCTTATTTGATAGAAAAGAAAGGGATAAATCTTCTCTCTTTTTAATTGAGGGATATAGAGAGTTGTTACGGGCTTTTGAAGGAGGGGTAACAGTTCAAGAGCTTTTTTTTTGTGAGGCGCTTTTTTTAGGGGAAAATGAAAATTCCTTATTGCAAGATTTTCAAAAGAAGGGTGTAAAACTATACTCATGTTCAGAATCTGTAATTCGAAAAATCTCTTATAGAGACCGTCCTGATGGACTTATCGCCGTAGCTTTACAAATGAATCGATCATTTAAGGATCTCACAGAGATTCTTAAAAAGGTAAAAGATCCTTTTTTACTTATAGCAGAAGCTATAGAAAAGCCTGGGAATTTGGGGACAATTTTGCGTTCTTCTGATGCTGTAGGAGTTGATGCTGCGATCATTTGTGATAGATGTACAGATATTTTCAATCCTAATGTTGTTAGAGCGAGTGTTGGAACTTTATTTACACAACCCGTTATAGAAGCAACCCATGAAAATTTATTGCCTTGGCTTAAAGCTAGCGGTATTCAAGTTGTAGCAGCGACGCCCCATGCGGAAAAAGAATTTACTAAAACAAATTTAACAGGTCCTGTTGCTATTGTAGTAGGCACAGAGCAGTTGGGGTTATCTCAACGATGGATGGATGCAGCAGATGTACAGGTAAGTATCCCCATGAATGGTTGTGCCGATTCTCTAAATGTGGCCACAGCAACAACTTTATTGCTTTATGAAGTTCTTAGGCAAAGGGGAGGATAAGACATGCAAGTTCTATATTTTGATAACCATATTGTTGTTGTGAAAAAGGCTGCTGGTATTCCTACTCAATCTATGGAGGGAAATAGCCTAGAGAACGAAGCTCGAGCTTGGGCAAAAAAACAGTTTAATAAGCAAGGTGATGTGTTTCTTCATGCTCTTCATCGTTTAGATAAGCCAGTTAGTGGGATTGTATTGCTTGCTAAAACTTCAAAAGCTCTTGAAAGATTGCACGAATCTTTTAGAAATAAAAAAATGAAAAAGACTTACATAGCTTTAGTTGAAGGTGTAATTCCAGAAGATTCTGGAGTCTTAGAAAATTATCTAATGCAAGGAGAGTTTCGGTCTTTTCCTTCTACGGAATGCGATCCTAAATCAAAATTTTGTCGTCTTACATATAAAGTATTGGAAAGAACGCCGTTTTCATCCCTTTTAGAAATTGATCTTGAAACAGGTAGGTATCATCAAATCCGTTCTCAATTTTCTCTTTTTGGACATCCTGTTGTTGGGGATCTGAAATACGGAGCTAGATATGTTTCAAGTCGACAAGGTCATATTGCTTTGCACCATCAGAGAATGGAACTACCACATCCAATTACTAAAGAAACTCTGAAGTTTGAAGTCTCTCCATCTAGAGACTGGCAAGAGTGGGTTCAAGATCTGTCTTTATTTTTTTAACAACTTCTAGAATTTGAACAGCATTTAAAGCTGCTCCTTTTAGAAGCTGATCTCCTACAATCCACAAATCTAAAGCATTAGGTTGAGACAGATCTTCTCGAATTCTACTGCAAAATACAGCGTTTTGTCCTGCGGCATCAATAGGCATAGCAAATCGATTCCCTTCAAAATCATCTGAAATTTGCACTCCAGGGGCCTTCATTAAAACTTTATAAGCTTCTTGGCATGAAATGGGGCTATGAAATTCTGCATTAACAGATTCTGCGTGAGCTCTTAGTACGGGAACTCGAACGCAAGTTACTGAAATACGAAGAGATTCATCTTTTAAGATTTTTTTTGTTTCTTCAATAATTTTAAATTCTTCTTGAGAGTAGAGATTAGGGCCTATTGGGGAATTATGTAAAAAAAGGTTAAATGCATAAGGGTGAGGGATTACTTTATTTTGATAAGGTCTGTTTTCTAAAAAAGCAAGAGTTCCAGCTTCTAGTTCTTGCATCGCATGTAGGCCTGCACCGCTCGCAGCTTGATAGGTTGAGATGACAAGTCTTTTTAGTTTAGCTATAGAGTGTAGAGGGAAAAGAACTGTTAGAAGTAAAATAACAGCACAGTTTGGATTTGCAATGAGAAGGTCGTGTTTTTGAATTGCTTCTGGATTGACTTCTGGGATGACAAGCGGAACATTTGGATCTTGTCTAAAAGCGGAGCTGTTATCGATTACAAGGACGTTTTTTTTTCTAGCTATGTTAACATAGTCTTTTGACGTCTGACTGCCAGCACTAAAAAAAACAACATCAAGATGGTCAAAAGCAGAGGGGGAAAGAAGTTCTATAGGAATTTGCCTCCCTTGAAAAGGAACGAAAGTTCCTTGAGAACGAGAGGATCCAAAGCACTTTAAGGTTCCAATCGGAATGTTTCTTTTATCGAGTAATTTTATGATTTCCTGACCTACAGCGCCAGAAGCTCCGACAACGCCAATATTCAATAGTGCTTCCATAAAAATCCTTTATTTAGATGCCAGATCAAGATGTCGTATTTTGTGATGCGTCTTGCTTTTATAATGAGCGCTCCATCTTTTTATGGGTATTTAAAAAGTGTTAATTTTTAGAGAAGTATTAATGAGACGGGAGATGTCTGGGCTGTGACAAATTAGCCTCGTCTACTTAATCGGTTCCAAAAGCTGCCCCCCTTACTTCCTGTCCTGCAATTTAAAACTTTCATTACTTATCAGAAAAATTTTGACCTAAAACTCGCAAATCGTTAAAAATCTTAGCTTCTTATTTGCAAGAAGAATTGGATATGAACAAAGAACTTCCTAGTGACTTCCGAAAAAAGATAGCTAGACTTAAAATAGCCAAAGTAAATCTTAAAGAAAAAAACTTAAAAAGTCTAAAAAGAACAAAGCCTTAAAAGATCGAAATGCAGAAATTCAAGAGAGTCGCGGTCAACTAGCCCGACCTGAAGGACGGGGCTTGAAAAAGCCAAGTTGACCAGACTAGGCATAGACCCTCTTTATGCTACGCTTATAAGAGGTCGCTTAGACCTCCCTTGGAATGCTTCCTTACTTCCAAACCGGAGATCAAGTAAAATCTATTGTTAGGTGCAGTAGTTTCCTTTAGAGCTATTCCTAAATCTATCCACATCATGCTCGGGGAGCTTTCTATTTTTCAAAAAATAAAAATCCACGGTCCTAAAACAGTTCTTAGATCGCTTGTAAAGGTCGGGCTTTTCAAGCTTTTATCCATAAAAGAAAAAGCAACCGACAGGGCTTTTCTTATAGACAATTCCATTCAGTTGGGCTCTCAGAAATGTTTGGTTGTTTTAGGAGTAAGGCTGAGTACACTCAAAGGAAAGCCTCTTACATTAGAGGATATGGAAGTTATTTCTGTAGAGGTTCACGAGAGCTCCAATGCAGAAGCTGTATGTAAAGCTTTAGAAAGAGCTAAAGAAAAAATATTAAAAGACTCTGATCAATGGGAAAAGCTTCCTATATATCGCCAAGCAGCGGAATACGCAGGTCAACTTCTTGATTTTGTTGGAGAAGACTCTGCTCAAGTTCTGGAGGGAAAGGTCTGGCTTCGATCTAGCGAGATCATAGAATCTCTTTTTGGAAAAGTAAAGCACCTGGCACAAGATCAATGCAAGGGAGGATTTACATCACTCATCCTGGGAGCTACTGGATGTATCGGTAAAATAGACAGTCAAATAATTGCTCAGGCTTTACAGGTGATAAAAACAAAAGATGTTAATGCTTGGGTAAAAGAGTGGATCGGAACCAGAGTGACATCTAAAAGAAGTCAGGCTTTTGGAGGTTGGAGAAAAAAACGCAAAAAAAATATAGAACAGGAAGCTGTTGGAATTATCAATGAGGGTGCGGTCAGTTTTTAAGTTGTTTTTTAAGCTTTGTCACACCCCGTAGGTAACCTAAAGCGTGGTTTTGGTTTCTTTCTCTAAATTCAAGCTTAAGATTTTTTTAAGATTTAAATTCTTTGGACAAAAGAGGGTCTTTATTGCTTCTAATGATCATTAGACGAATCTGAAGCCATTTAATGTTGGTTTGATTTTCGCGATGAGATATGGGTTTTTTTGAAAAGATTTTTAAAGGACTTTCTCATATTCAACTTAAAGAGGCTTTGAGATATCTTCCGATGTTTGAGATTGAACTCGTTTACACAACATACTAGACAACCTCAATATCGTGCTATTTTTAGATGTAGATAGATTCCTGCATGGAATCTTATTAAGAGCCTTGTTATGATTGGTTTTTTAGCTTTTTATGGTAACTATGAGACAAAATATTTTAACTTCTATTCAAGATGGGATTCAGGCTATTGAATTTCTTAAGCTGGCTTCAAGTTTGCTGTTTATAGAGAAAGCGGCTACTGCATTATCTGAGTGTTTTCAAAGAGGCGGAAAAGTTTTACTGGCCGGAAATGGAGGTAGTCTTTGCGACGCTATGCATTTTGCTGAGGAGCTCACAGGTTTTTATCGTGAGAAAAGACCTGCTTTGCCGGCTATTGCTTTTTCAGATCCTGGGCATATAAGCTGCGTAGCCAACGATATAGGCTATGAACATGTGTTTTCTAGAGCTATAGAAGCTCTTGGAAGACCTGAAGACGTTTTTATCGTCATGACAACAAGTGGAAATTCTCAAAATCTGGTAAAAGCCGTTGAGCTAGCTAAAACTAGAGGGATTTATACGATTGCGTTTTTAGGCAAGTCAGGGGGGGTACTTAAAAATCAGTGCAATCTTGAATTGATAGTTAATGGATTTGTCTATTCGGATAGAGTTCAAGAAGCCCATATGACAGCCATTCATATTGTGATTGAGCAATTAGAGAAACTGCTTTTCCCAGAAAAAAACCTGTTAAAAGCAAAAAATTTTTGCTGCCATGAGCATTGAATCTTTAGTAATTGACTTAATCGAAGGTAGAAAAAAAAATTCTTTTTTAAAAAAGATTCTCTATTTTTTAAGCCTGTTTTACAAAGCCCTTATATCTATTAGAAATTCTGCCTATGATATAGGCTTTTTAAAGTCGTATACCAGTCAGATTCCAGTTGTTAGCATAGGAAATATAGTAGCGGGAGGGACGGGTAAAACCCCTTTAGTTCAAAAAATAGTTGAGGAGTTGTCTCAAGAATCTGGAGAAGTTGCCATTATTACAAGAGGCTATCGATCTCAATCAGAACATAACTTTGTTTTAGCCTCCATAGGAAAGGGGCCTTTGGTCCTTCCGGCAGCATGTGGAGATGAGGCTTACTGGCTATCTTCTCATACAAAAGCTTCTGTTTGGGTAGGAAAACATCGAGTCAGCAGTCTTCAAAAAGCAGCCCTTTCAGGGGCTCGAATTATTTTTTTAGAGGATGGATTTCAACACAGGCAAGTAAATAGAGATGTAGAAATTGTTCTTTTGAATGCAGAGGATCTTTTGGGGCATGGATATTTTCTTCCAAGAGGTTATTTAAGGGAGTCTCCTAAAAGGTTGTCGGAAGCTGATTTTATTATAGTGACATATTTAAAAGAGGGATTTGATTCTAACGAACTTCTTCAGAAGGTCCGTCCATTTTCAAAAGCACCTATTATAGGTATGTCTTCTGTTTTTGATTTAAATCCTGAGGTCAAATTTAGGAAAGTAGGGGCTTTTTGTGGAATTGCAAAACCTAACTCTTTTTATAAGGCTTTAGCAAACGTTGAAGTTGTAAAAACTTTGACTTTTCCAGATCATCAAGTCCCTTCTCTAAAAGAGCTTTCAAAATTTGCGTTAGAATGTCAATCTCTCAAAGCTGAATATTTGATTTGTACGGAAAAAGATCGTGTGAAGTTATTAAATGTTTCATCCCTTGTTTTACCTGTTGAAGTTCTAAAAATGCAATTTAAGTGCATTTGGAATGAAAATGTATGGAAAGAAATGATGCATTCAATTCAAAATAGAATGTAAAATCTTGAATTTATGGATGTAAAGATGAGCGAAGAATTTTATGTCAAGCTCCCCAAGTTGGGAGAGAGTATTGTCAGTGCTACGGTTGTTCAATGGTTTAAAAAAGAGGGAGATCTTGTTGCGTTAGATGAACCACTATTAGAGGTCTCGACAGACAAGGTTAATAGTGAAATTCCATCTCCTGTTGCTGGGGTCTTGAAGAAAATTCTAGCTTCGCCTGATGAAGAAGTTCAGGTGGGAGATCCGTTGGCCTTGATCGAAAAAAGATCTTCAGGGACTAGTAGTGATCCAAAAGTAAAAACAGTAACCCAAGTAGATTCTTTTTTAGTTGCAGAAGAGAGTAATAAGGATTTTTTGTCTCCAGGAGTTTTGAGGCTTGCTGCTGAAAAAGGGATTTCGATCGACTCGTTAAAGAAGATTCAAGGAACGGGTTCTGGAGGGCGTATTACAAAGCAAGATGTCGATCAATTTTCTTTAAAAAAAGAGCCGTGTCCGTTGCAAAAAAAGGCCTGTTCACAACCTCAGATAGTAGGTCCCGGGATAGAAAGAGTGAAGCTTACGGGGATGAGAAAGGCTATTGCAGAAAATATGGTAAAATCTTTTTACGAAGCTCCTCATGCTACTTTAATTAATGAAGTTGATGTGTCAAAAATTTTACAGATAATCCAAAGTAAAAAAGAAGAATTTCTGGCACAATACGGTGCAAAAATTACAGTTACAAGTTTTATTGTTCAAGCATTAGCTAAAGCTTTAGCAGAATTTCCGTTACTTAACTCGTCCTTAGAGCAAGATACTATCGTAGTTAAGAAATACATAAATCTAGGCATTGCGGTTAGTGTAGACCTAGGGCTTATTGTACCTGTTGTTAAAAATGCGCAAGCACTTTCTCTAGTTGAAGTTGCAAGATCGATACAAGATCTTTCTCAAAAGGCTAGATCTAATAAGTTGCAGCCCGATGATGTTTTAGGAGGGACTATTAGTCTGACAAATTTTGGAATGTCGGGAGTTTCTATAGGAGTGCCTATTATTCGGTATCCTGAAGTAGCTATTATAGGAATTGGAGCCATTAAAAAACGAGTTCAAGTTTTAGAAAATGATGCAATGGCTATTCGTAGCATGCTTTATATTTCTCTTACTTTTGATCATCGTGTTATTGATGGGATGTATGGTTGCGGTTTCTTAGCAAGCCTTCAAAGGCACTTAGATGAAATTATTGGTTAGGTTGAAATTTTGAATGCTATTCGATAGTCTCGTCGGATCTATTGCAATGTTATGCGCTTTTTTTGGATTTTCATCTATTAGATCCATGTAAGCTTTGTTTGGAAGCGCTAATTTGTAGATGCTTTTCTTAAGAGAGGCATCTGCTGAAATAACACCATCGGAAACGGGGGTGCCATCTTTGTTTGTAGCTTGTATGATTATTTCAGAAATTCCAAGGTGTGCTAGTTTTTTGGAAGATTCGATAGAGTCTAATGTCCATCCAAAGTAAGAGACGGCGCTTCCTAAGAACCCTGCAAAAGATTTAGCTACTTTTTCTAAGTTAGAGAAAGTGCGATCTTTAATAAATACGTATCGAATTCCTTTGTCGAGACCTTTTTGTAAAGGATGGGTTTTTAAAGATTCTCCTTGAACCCCTCCGCCTAAAGAAAATCCATAGCCAGTAATTTCTTTGGCTCCAATTCCTTGTTCTTCATTTTCCAAGAAAGATAAAACGGCTTGATAGGCTTTGACAGCTGTTGCTGAACAGGGGGTTCCAAAGCTAGATCCGACTCCGGGGTAATTAAATAAAATAGCATTAGTTGCTGATTCTTTTAGGAAGGTTTGAAATCTGGGGGAAACTAGTTTATCTTCATAAAGTTCCATGTTTCCTAAAGAAGGGAGGAGCCATTTTTTGTTATGCAGAGTTTTAGCAGTGCCCATTAGAGTGACATCGATAGAAAGGTCTTCAGTTGTAATTGTGAGTCGTTTCTATTTGAAGTCTTGATTTTTAGAAATATCAGATCCTAGACAATCTGGGCGCTGTTTATTAATTGCAGGTAGAATGCACTGATCTATAAGTTTTTTTATTAGGGAAAGATATTTATAAGCAGTAGTGCAGGTTTTTTTTTGAAGAGAGTCGTAAATGCATGACGCTGATTTTCTATCATATTCTTTTTTTAAGTTTTCTTTGTAAGAAGGCTATTTAAAAAAACAAGCATCTTCTAATAAACAATTTCTATTAAATATATTCATGTGCCGCTTTTTTTATTTATTTACTTTATAAGTTTACTTCTTTTGCTGTTTGTTTTAAATGTTCAATTGTAAAAGTAAGGTGATTTTGTAATAAAAAAAAGGAAAGTATATTATACTTTCCTTGACTTGAAAAAGACCTGTAAAGTTTTTAGTTTGCAATTAGATAAATACCCATACCAGCTAGGTAGCCAACTAAGACTGGAATAGTCATTTTTTTCATGTAGTAGAAAAAAGAGATTTTTTCAAGTCCCATCATAGCAACCCCAGAAGAAGATCCTATGATTAAAAGGCTTCCTCCTGTCCCTGCTGCATAAGCAATCATATGCCAAAGAGTGTGGTCAATAGGGAATTGGCTTAAAGGATACATTCCCATAGTAGCCGCTACTAATGGAACGTTGTCTATTATAGCGGAAAAAATACCTAAAAGAGTCGCAATCAAAGAGAGCGAACGAACTTCTTCGTTAAGCCACATAGCTACATTATCTAACATCCCTGCTGCTTGTAAGGCAGAAACACTTAGTAAAATCCCTAAAAAAAACAAGATGCTTGGGGTGTCGATTCGGCTTAAAATAGTTGGAACTTGTAAATGTTCCCTTTTTTCTTTATAGTGAAGAATGTCTGTTACAATCCATAAAACACCTAAGGCAAGAAGAATGCCCATAAATGGAGGCAGACCTGTAAGGGCTTTAAAGATAGGGACAAATACAAGCCCTCCGATTCCTACGGCAAAGACAAGCTTAGATCCTGGCTCAGAAGATTTTCCCTTTTTTTTGTCAAATTTTGAAGATTTCCCTTTCATTTGGAATGTAAAGTAAATAAGGGGAAGTAAAACGGAGATTAAACTAGGGATAAAAAGAGATTTCATAATGGCAAGGGAAGAAATCTGACCATTGATCCAGAGCATGGTTGTAGTGACATCTCCAATAGGGGTCCAAGCGCCGCCTGCGTTAGCCATAACAACAACAATACAGCAAAGAACCATTCTGTCTTTAGCCAGAGGAATAAGCTTTCTAAGTAAGGAGATCATTAGAATAGTAGTTGTCAAATTGTCCAAAATAGCGGAGAGGAAAAATGTAATGAAAGATATAATCCAAAGCAACTTTTTTGAAGAAGAAGTTCCGATTAAATTTGTAACGAGTGCAAATCCTTTATGAGAATCAACCATTTCTACTAAAGTCATAGCCCCCATTAAGAAGAATATGATTTGAGAAATGTCAGATACGTGATGTCCGAATGTTTTTAGATCTTCTGTTAGGGGAATATTGCTCCCCATAAAGTAAGCGCTCCAGCAAAGAGCTGCAATCGTAAGAGCTACGGCGCTTTTATTTAGTTTAATAGCATGTTCAAAGACAATGCCAAGATATCCAATAATAAAGATAGAAAGGATAGTATAAAATGCAAAGGGGGAAATAATCATACAAGAAGCCTTGTTTTTAAAAAAATGTACGTGTAATTAAGCAATGCCAGATTGGATAATATCGTGCATTCTTAAAATGCCAACGACCTTTCCTTCGTCTACTACAGGAGTTACCATAACCCATTTAGTAGGGATTTTTTGCATTTCTTTCATGGCGTCCCAAGCTAGCATATTAGAAAAAATAGAAACGGCTGAGGGTGTCATAAGTTCTTGCATTGTTTTTTCAAGGACATGGGGACCGTGAGTTTGAAGGGCTCTTCTTAAATCACCATCGGTGAAGATTCCTTGCAGGTGATGATCTTGATTTGTGACAATAAGAGCTCCGCATTTTTTACGAGAGAATTCAACTAGAACATTACTTAATTTATCTTGAGGAAAGCAAAGGGGGGTGTCCTCTCCTACAATCATAAGATCTTTAACAGAGAGGGTCATTTTTTTTCCAATGCTTCCGGATGGATGATTGAGAGCGTAGGCTTCTAGTTTGAAGTTTTTAGTTTTCATCAAAGCGATGGCTAAAATATCTCCAAAAATCAACTGAACCGCAGAAGATGTTGTAGGTACTAGATCAAACGAGCACAGCTCCTTTTGTACCGGGAGTAGCATGGAAGTGTGGCATGCTTTAGCTAGTCGACTAGATGCGTTTGAAATAACGCCAACAATGTGAGCTTTTTTTCTTTGAATAAAGGGGATGAGGTTTAATAACTCTTCTGACTCCCCGCTTTTACTTAGCATGAATACAAAATCATTTTCAGAAAGGATCCCAATATCTCCATGTAAAAAATTCATAGGAGATAGGTAGATAGCTTTTGTTCCTGTTGCAGAAAGAGTTGCCGCGATCTTTTCGGCGATAAAACCACTTTTGCCAATCCCTGTAAAGACAAGCAGTCCTTGGGCTGAAGCGCAAAGATCTACAATTTCTTCAAATTGAAGAAGGTTTACTGTTTGGAAAAAGTGAGTTAAGTAAGTTTGTGATTCTTCTAATAATTTTTTTAACATATAAGCCCCAAGGAATTCGCGAATTATAACTTATTTCGTTTTTTTCTTGAAGAGAACAAATAAATTTCGTAAAACAAATTTTTATTTATTTGAAATAAGGGGGCTTTTTGTGACACAGGAAAAAAAATCGATAGCGGTTGCTTATGGAGATGGCATTGGTCCTGAGATTATGGAAGCTACTCTGTATATTCTAGCGGAAGCCGGAGCTGACCTTAACTATCACAGGGTAGAGATAGGAGAAAAAGTTTACCTTTCAGGTCATCCAACTGGAATTGAAGAGAGTGCATGGGAAACTATTAAAAATACAAATGCCTTTTTAAAGGCTCCTATTACCACTCCACAAGGTGGTGGTTTTAAAAGTTTAAATGTGACAATTCGAACTACTTTAGGTTTGTATGCTAATGTAAGGCCTTGCATAGCATATGCCCCATTTGTGAAGACAAAGCACCCTGGGATGGATTTAGTAGTTGTAAGAGAGAATGAGGAAGATCTCTATGCAGGGATTGAATATAAGCAAACTCCCCACGTCTGTGAGTCTATTAAACTTATTTCTAGAGACGGGTCTGAAAAAATTGTAAGGTATGCTTTTGAGTATGCGCGCCACCACGGGAGGAATAAGGTTACGTGTTTTACTAAAGATAACATCATGAAGTTCTCAGATGGGCTTTTTCATAAGATTTTTGATGAAATTGCTAAAGAGTATCCCGATATTCAAAATGAGCATTGGATTGTGGATATTGGAGCGGCAAAACTTGCGGATACCCCAGAGCTTTTTGACGTGATTGTAATGCCAAATCTCTATGGGGATATTTTGTCGGATGTGGCGGCTCAGATCTCTGGATCGGTGGGGCTTGCGGGATCTGCTAATATAGGTGAAAAGGGAGCTATGTTTGAAGCTATTCATGGATCAGCTCCTCGCAGAGCGGGGCAAAACCTAGCAAACCCTTCAGGGCTCCTTTTAGCATCGGTTCAAATGTTAAATTACCTTGGAGAGAACAGAGTTGCAGCAAGGATTCACAATGCTTGGTTAAAAACGCTTGAAATGGGCATTCATACCTATGATGTGTTTTCTGAAGGAAAAAGTAGAGAAAAAGTGGGGACTAAAGAATTTGCAAGAGCCGTAGGGAAGTTTTTGGGGCAAAATCCTGAGAAATTATCGCCTGTTTCATATGAAGAAAATAAAAAGTTTGCAAACCTTCCTATATTTTCTCATCCGCCATTTACAAGAGAATTAGTTGGGGTAGATGTTTTTTTCTATTCTCTTGCAAAAGCGGAATCTTTTATAGAGTGCTTTTCAAAGCTAGGTGCGCATCCTTTAAAAGTTTCTATGATTAGTAATCGAGGGGCTAGGATTTGGCCAGAAGGGCATTTAGAAACTTCTTGCATAGAGCAGTGGCGTTGTCGCTTTATGCATCAGGATAAAAAATCTGCTATCTCTCAAAGGGAAATTATTACATTGTTAAACTATTTAGTAGAGGCTGGTTGCGATGTTATTAAAACAGAAAATCTATATCAAATTGATGGGGCTCCAGGGTTTTCTTCTTCTCAAGGATAGAGTTTTTTGACCATTTAATCTTTTAACCTCGGTTTTTTTAGCCGAGGTCAAGAGACCAAATAACGTGTTTTTCGTGTTGTTGTAGGCTTATTAGTAACTGCTTTTATCTGTAAATTCCACTTGTTCAACTTAAGTTGTTTGTTAATTTGTTGTGTTTTGAGTAAGCCTATTTTATTATGTGTCTGCTTTCAGAAATAAGAGATTAGCTCTAAGTTTCTTTCTTGAAGAGGGAAGGAGAGCTCAAAATTTTGTAAAAAGCAGAAAATAAAGCAGTGGATTAATATATGGTTCATGCTCTGTCTAGTGTAATAATTTGAGGTAAGTAGTGAATTGTCTGAGTCCTGTAAGAGTATTTTCTTTGTGTTTACCTTTCTTTGCTAGTGCTAATGCAAATACCTTAATAAGAGACGAGGTTATTGTTTATGAAGGCAAAACGATGAAGGTAATTGTGCCGGATCACCCTCTAGCTTTAGGCTCTCTAAAAATTACAACTAATTCAAATAGTGTAAAGTTTTCTGAATGGAAAGCTGTTAATGAGCAGGAATCTTATGAGTTCCTTCAGAAGGTTGTTCGTATTTGGGAAAAGAAAGGAGTTCCAGACTATCTCATCTTCGGGAAGGAATCTAATAATGATAAGGATATATTTGGTTGGGAAATTGTTCCTTTTTCAAAAAAAGAGTGCGGATTTTCTCGGCAATTTAAAGTTTTATGGAATGTTAGTTTTGAAGGTCCTTATTTGCCAAAGGCTAAAAGGTTGGACGTTGCTAAAAACTTGTTTTTAGAGCCGCACTTTAATCAATTGGAATCTGTCGAAAAAGGAATCAAAGGAAATGATGCGTTTTGTAATCAAAAAGTTATCGATAATCAGAGAGTTTTTGAAGGGGATGAAGTAAATGTTCTGTATAACTATGCTCCTATAGGATTAGGCAAGGGGAAGCTTCACTTTTTGATAGTGCCTAAAGAGCATCGTTCTAGATTTTCAGACTTAACGGAATCAGAGTATTTGGAGTCTATGCGATTAGCGCAAAAATTAATAATCTTTTATAAGGATAAAGGATATGACACGACATATCTTTTTGATAAATCGGGGGCTCAAGCTGGACAGACCGTTCCTCATTGGCATGAGCATGTAGTATTCACTGCTACAAAAACTCAAGAATTTTTTGGTAAGTTGACCGTTTTAAAAAACATGCTTATAGGTTCTTCTCCTCTTTCCCAAAAAGAGCTTCAGTTTCGAGTTTTTTTGTTAAGGAAAGAATTAACTAAAGTTTTAACTGAGTAGGCTTCGCTTTTACCACCTGAAAAAAAGGTTCTCTTTAGCTTTAAGTGTATTGTCTGCTTAACGTTTACAACGTCTTTATTTGCCTTTTTTTTTGCAAGAGCAGTTGTTTTTTCCTAGGATTTGGTAAACTATGCACCAGCTAAAGGATGCTTCAAAGACTATAAATAGTCCGAGGATAAAAGCGATCCAGCTTTGGTTAAAATAAGAGTAGCCTAGAAGAATAGCTGCTATTGTAAAGCGGAGGACTCTGTCTAGAGTATTCATGTTCTTAGGTAGTAAGGTCTTCATATATTTAACTCCCTTATATTAGGTTGGTGTCTATTCTAGTGCGAGCAGAAGTCTGTTGGCAAGAAAATTCTTTAATTTTTTAATACGCAAAAGAGCTTTTAGTTTCTGTGAATTAAAGCGTCTTCTCGAGTGTGTGTGGAGGTTAAATTCTGTTTTTTTAAGGAAATGTTTGCAGTAAAATGGAGATGTTTTGTATAGTCTTGCCATCTTGAATAACGAAAGTTAAGTCAAAGAAAAGCCGAAGCCTAAGAGCCGGCAAACACGATGTTTTGAAAACAGAAATGAAGTGACGAACTAAACGAAGTTTGTGTGGGTTATGTAACAGTAACCCGAAAATTAAGTTAAATAAAATCAAATTTATTGAGAATTTGATCTTGGTTCAGATTGAATGCTGACAGCGTGGATGA
>CAMDHO010000040.1 GCA_945898205.1 Chlamydia trachomatis
TTAACAGTTTCTCCCTGTCTTTTATAGTCATCTTTTGGTGTTTTTTCATAAATTGTTCACCTTTTTGGTTATAAGTGAACAATAACTTAAACAAATTACTTGTCTAATTACTTCGGTCTATTGATGCGTTTATTCTGAAAATTCAAGAAATAATTAATTAATAAATTGATTTTTTAAAAAAAATGTTACATAATATGTATTAATCAATTTAAAAAAGAATTAAAAATGTTACATGCTATTTTTTCAGGGATTTGCTTCGGATTGGCTATAGGAAGCAAAGCCAATACCACACAACAACCACAAAAAATAAATGAACTAGTCACTCGCAGCTTATTTATACCAGAATGCGATGATCTTTGTCTCTGGAGAGAAATTTCAAATACAACTGATTTAGTTCCTCCGTTCGAAGAAAAAAACACTAATTCCTTTAAGTGTCCCAGAAAACCTGGCTGGCATGATAATTCAAGCCCATTCTACTGCTCAAAAGAAGATGAACTTATAGCAATACAACGATCTCCTTTTCAAAAAATACTGAAAACCTTTGAGAAGATTTTCTACGAAGACAATCAATTTAGATCTCTTATACCCAAAGAAGAGCTCTCTGCAGCTAATAAAATAGCAAATAGAATTCTTCAAAATGAACTTTTACAATACGGCTGCCCTTTAGAAACACTTGTAGATAGAAGTGGAGAATCCAGAGCACAAGCTCTGCGCGTAGAAGAAGCATACCATGTCTCAAGTCGGGGAGAGCTTTGCTTCGACAACGATTGTATGCCTGAGGCTTTAATTGATCTTCACGAACTTCGACATGTACAGGACTGTGTTATTCCTGCACTTGGATCAATAATGGAAATTTTCACCACATTAGAACAGCATATTCGTACAGATTTAATATACAAAGAAATTAGAGGAATTAGCAAGGATCAAGAAGTGAATTACAACAAATTTTTTCAGATGAAAGGGAAAGAATTTCAAGCTGGTTCTCTTGCTAATTTTTATCGAAATTTACAAGAAAAATACGGAAAATTTTCTACAACTTTATTGTCTTCTGAATCTATTGAATATATAACGGGGATTGATCATGCCTTTCTGTCTAGCTTTGGATTAGAAGATGCAAAAGTAAACGTCTCACAAGAAAAACTTTCTATAGCTTCATCCTCATTTAACGAAATTGAATCTACGGAAGAGCCTTCTTTAGAAAAATCCGAAAATGCTCTAATAGAGTTTAAGTCAAAAAACAACAATGCGCTAGATTTAATATTTAACAATCTGGAAATCATCAGAAACATCATAGAAACATCCGGCATAAACTTGAAATCTTTAATTAAATTAACAGACGAAGAAAAAATAAAAACGCTTCTTTTTAACAAAATTTCTTCTGAAGATGTTAAATTCGCAAATCAATTAGTAAATGAAAGCGGACTTTCCTTTATAGATTTTATAAATCAATATGGAGTAGAGTTTTTTAACAATCTCAGCGTAGCAGAACTCTTGATAAAAGAAAGTGGACTCAACTTTATTGATTTATCAAACAAATATGGGCAACTACTTAAAAATCTAGATTACACACACTTTTTAATAGAAAATGGAGTTGTTTTTGAAATACTATCAAGTATGTTAAGCTCTCCCTTTTCAACTGTTTCATTCTTCCAAGCGAATATGCATACTACAGTCAAATATCTCCTGAATCATGGCATGAACCCTAGGCTTCTTCCAAGTATAGAAATCTCCATCTGGGACATAAAACAGCACATAAAAGCTATCGAATATTTGATAGAAAATCAAAAAGTCAATATTGAGACGCTTATATCTTCCATAACATTCGACAGAAGAACTGAAATTTTATTTCATATAGATAAAGTTAAATACCTAATGGAAGAATGTAATGTCAGCCTTGAGAGACTCTTAAATGTACAAAGAAAAGCTCTTGGACCACTCTTTAAAAACGCTCAAATCAATGGCTTTGAAATGATCTTAGAGAACTTTCAAAAACTAGAAACAACTACCTAAGCAGACTACCCGGCGTAACTTTTATACCTTCAGGCATTCTTTCACACGCCCTTGCAAAACTTTGATTCAAATGAGCTCTTTCAACTACTTTTCCCCTTAAATTAGAAAACACCAATCCCTTGGAATTAACATTCTTCTTAGCGTGCTGGAAAAGATTTTGTATAAGATGTTTAGAAAATGACATCTCTTTTTCTTCAAATCGAATAGAGCATTTTTTCTCATCAATAGCATTTGCTTCCAAAGACAATGCAGCTTCCATGGAAGGAGCTCCGAAATATAGCAACTGTGAAAGTAAAGCATCTCTTTCAGATAAAAATTGGATGAAAGAATAAAACACTTCATAAGGAATTTGTCGAGTCTCCGCAAATCTCCTATCTGGATCAAATCCTGGCAAAACATAATCAAAAGTATATTTAGCCAAATCACAGGAAAAACGAACATAGTAGTTCACTAGCTTTTCTTTTTCTCTTTGAGTCCAGGCTTGAATGCAACGAATATCTTCTATGATACCCTGATGTCCTATACGTCGAATATCATGAAGCGTTGTAGGATTTCCATTAGGCAAACTCAAAGGAATTAAATCATGCTCTAGCAATTTCCTTATTTCTGACACTCCCTTTTCTCCTATTGACGAATCGCTAATCACTCCTTCTATCCAGTGCCTTAACGCTACGACAAAAAGCACATCTTTTAAGAAAGAATGAAAGTCATCGTAAGTCTTTTTGATATTCCACGTTCGTTCTGTATATTCCGAAAGAGGAAGATACAACTCATCAGTCTTACATCGAGTTTTTTCCATACAAAGTTGCCAAAAATTCCCCATAGATAACATCTTATCCATTCTTTTATTAGGATCTAGTCGTTCTTCTTGGAGCTTTTCTTCTACATGCTTCTTTTTCATACAATCCCTGCTTCTTGAGCATTTTCTTTTTTGCCAAAGATATCTTTAGTCATATCGCTCACAACTGCTGCTCCATGAGTTTCTGACAAATGACTATATCGCGCTGTCATGGAAGCAGATTTATGCCCCAAAAGGCTTTTTAATTCCGTAAGCGTAGCTTTTCTCATAGCCAAATAGCTAGCAAAAGTATGTCTTAAATCATGAAAACGGAAATCGGGAATCATAGCATCTTCTAAAGCTTTCTCCCAAGCAAATCGAATATCTATAGGCTTTTTTGAATCCTGCCCCGGAAATAGTAAGAAAGTATCCGTCCTTCTCTTTTCAAAAAGATCTCGCAAAAGATCTAAAACATGACCGGACAGAGGAACAGTTCTTCTTTCTCCATTTTTCGTTTCTTGTAAGATAATCCTCTGCTTTTCCAAATCCACATCTTTCCAAGTAAGATTTAAAATCTCACCCTGTCTCATCCCTGTAGAAAGAGCCAAAACCACAATGATATAGATATATGAATTCGATCCTTCTTTACAAGCTTCTAAAAGACGCATTCTCTCATCATCATCTAGATATCGAACTCTACCTCTTGGCTCTTGAGGTTTAGAAACTTTTCTCATCGGGGTATCATCAAGCCACTCCCACTCTTTGACAGCAACAGTTAGAGCATGACTCAGAACTGCGAGATAACGAACGACAGTTGAAGGAGATCGAGGATCTCCTTTAGAGGTTTTTTCTCTTCCCAAAAGCTCTCTATGCTCAGACAGTATGGAAGGACTTAAATCAGAGAGAAGACAATAACCAAGATGTTCTTTCCACCATTGAAGTTGCGTTAGCTGTTGACGGTTACTTTTAGGTTTTCGAGGAAGAATATCTCTGATGTATCGGTCAATAAGTTCTGAAAGAGTATGTTTTTTAGCTTCGACTGTTTTTAAGTAACGACCCTCTTTCATAGAAGCTTCGGTTCTTTGAACGAACTCTTTTGCTTTAGAAATATTTGTAAAGGTTCCGCATTGAAGAGGACTTCCTTTGCGACGTATGCGCACATGAAAAGTTATTTTTCCGTCTTTCTGAACTCTTTTCTGTATCGTTGCCATGATTCTTCCTATTCCTTTTGACGAGAAAAAAAGAATATAGTAAAATTGGAGCAATTAATCAACTGGAGATTTCATCTCCACAAAAAAAGATAAGATATATGGCTGGATTTCCAAAAGACATTTGCTTTTGCATAACACGAATTCGCTCACGATTCGTCGATTCCACCGGACACGTTCGTCAAGGCATCGCAACTGGCATCTGGATTAGTACAGACAAAGGAAATCATATTTTTGTCGTAAACGAACACAGCCTGGATATTTCTTTAAAATATACTCTCCCAGAAAAACCAACGTTAATTTCTATTGAAATTGAAATAAGAAAAAAAGAAAGCAACCAATTCACAAACCAGACTAAATTTTTCCACGTAAATCTTTCTTCTTCAAATATCATACACGGAAATGACGTTGATTTAGCTTTAATTATCAACCCTCCCTCTCGATGAGTCTTGATGAATACGGAATTGCTACCCTCTCAGCCTCTCAATGGCTTGCAGATGAAGAATTTTTCGTAAAAAGAAGCCGAATAACAGCTGACATCTCATTTTTAGGATACCCCATGAATCTATGCGACGATCAATGGATACTCCCCATTGCAAGACACGCAATAATCGCATCCATTCCCGAAATAGACTTTTCTTACAAAGACATCTCTTTTAAAAAAATTGTTTTAGTATCTGGCCTATCTTTTGAAGGAGGAAGCGGAAGCCCCGTTTTTTCTAGCTTGAGAGGGACCCGAATCAATTGCGACATAGGAGCTGCTGAATCAGATGACTATTGCCCACAAAAACTTTTAGGAATCATGTCCGGACACCTACAATTACCCACAGAAGAAAAACTAATTGGCAGAGAAGCTGCATTTACAAAACATACAGGACTCTCATATTTTACCAAGTCATCTGCTCTCCTGGAAATTATAAAACTTCAAGAGCTATGACTAACATCACACCAATCTTTAAACCTCACAAACACCTCCACAGAGTCATCATACAAATCCATAAAACCCTCTAAAGAAATTACGAGAGCTTGAAGATCCGATTCTAAATGACTCCCAAAGGAGCCTTGCTCTTTTCCAAAATAGATAGTTTTTTTATCCCAGTCATTCCTAACATAAGCTTTCAAAAGCCCTGCAGCATTCGGATGTGAGATCTCACAAAGAAATTCATAGTGATCCATAAAAGACGGATGTTTTTTCGATACATGCCTTATCAAATCCATGACATGAATAGGATCGAGAGTCTTTCCCATTTCTTCTTTAGCTTTTCCTAAACCCTCAACAATAGCATCCTTAGCCTTTTCTACCTTCACCCCTACCATCATCCTCGTCAAAATTATCCTAAGATCTTCGACATCTCCATCTTTTAAGGCGTTACTTACTTTGTCCATAAAATACCAAAAAAGAGCAAAGGTCTCCATGATAGCGCGAGCTAGTAAATACCCAGCTACAGTATTCCCTTTTTTAAAGGCATCGCATGCTGATTCGGCTAATTCCGTAATCCTGTGAAAGCAAGCCTCTCTTAAGAGTAAAGCTCTTGCCGGATCTATAGAACTAGAAATAAAAACAGGAGCCTCTTTAAGAAGACTAGGCTTAAGATAATGATCTACTATGTCTTGTAGATCATCTAAAAGTTCTTTGGAGGTTTTTTCTTTGATCATATTAGAGCTCTGGTGGAGCATGTTTTATAGTGATTTATAGCGTTTTTTAGTTATCACTTGGAGCATTTTTGGAGCATTTCAGAATTTGGAGAAAAGTGGAGCACTAACGCTACTACATAAGTGATTGATTATAAAAGTTGCTCGAAGCGAGAGTCGAACTCGCACGGGGTTACCCCCAGGAGATTTTAAGTCTCCAGTGTCTACCATTCCACCATCCGAGCAAAACTCCAAGAGAAGGCTTGTTTCTCAAAGAGTCTATGATTTTATTGATTTAAAAACAATGACTAAAAATTAAAATCTTCACCCATCTCTTCTTCCACATGAATCTTGGGTCGTCTTTTGGAGGATCTTTCAGCTTTTACATTACCTTCAGAAATCTCTTCGGAAGAACTTTCTCCCAAAACATCTGCAAGCTCTGCTGAAGAAGAAGACCCACCTACCAAAAACTCTTTTTCCCCCTCTTCTAAAGCAACCTTCTCTGCAAGTAAATTCTTTGCTATCTCCTGGTTTCTTAACTGATTTAACCTCTCAGAAATAAGAACAGTAGGAGGTGGCAATATCTGACTAAATGTTGGAGGCAAACGAACAATCACTAGTTCATCATCACCCTCTTCTACTTGAGAATCTTCCAATGACACAGACTCTTCAGTCTCTTGAGACTTGTCCTTTTCACCATCCCCTTTTTTCTCTTCCGCAATCCTACGCCTTCTACTTCTTCTTCGATCTCTTTTTCTGTCGTTTTTAAGGTCTAGAGGAGCCTCTGCAACTACCGCCAATTCTAGCTCTTTAGGCTCTTCCGCTTCTTCCTTTTTTTCGACAACGATCAGTTCTTTAACGGGCTTGAGGGAAGCATCTCGCCCTCCTCCAATCTTAATACTTCGATCATGCGTAACATTTTTCAATACAACACGAGTCTCTTTAACTTCAAAAACTTCATAATCTGATACAGGAACGAGAAAAGGCTTAGGCCGTTCTTGCCCTCTATAAAAAAATGACTGCCCAAAAGAAACAACTTCTACAGCATCCACAAAAATTTCTTCAGATCCTGGCACTTTGCTATTTCTTATACATAATTTGTATCCATCTTTGGGAGACACGATCGTTTCTATAATAGGTTCACGAGTAAAATTCACAAGTCACATCCATTGTTTTAATTGAATTAATGCAAGATTCTGGTCTCATCCTCTTGCATGAAAAAACTACATCCTACTCGCCATGTATTTCATTAGGTCTATTATTCGATGAGAATATCCCATTTCATTATCATACCAAGCTATGAACTTATAAAAGCGAGCGTTCAAAGCTATTCCAGCTTTCTTGTCAAAAATGCATGAAGCCGTAGCCCCGATAAAATCACTAGAGACAAGATCTTCTTCGCAAAAGTCTAAAATTCCCTTCAATTTGGATTCAGAAGCTTTTTGCACAACAGAACAGATCTCCTCATATGAGGTATCTTTTGACAATCGAACTGTCAAATCCACAGCTGATACATCAGAAGTTGGAACGCGAAAAGCCATCCCTGTTAACTTCCCTTTTAATTCAGGCAAACAAAGAGTTACGGCCTTTGCAGCCCCTGTAGAAGAAGGGATCAGATTCACACCTGCAGCCCTCCCTCCTCGCCAATCTTTCTTTGAAGGCCCATCCACAGTAGGTTGGGTCGACGTCAAAGAATGAATGGTTGTCATTAAACCTTCTTCGATTCCAAAGTTTTCTACTAACACCTTAGCCAGAGGCGCCAAACAATTTGTCGTACAAGAAGCATTAGAAACTATGAAATCCTTAGTTGGATTAAATTTTTCTTCATTTACTCCCATAACAAACGTCGGAACATTCCCTTGTGCCGGGGCTGAAATCAGGACTCTTCTAGCTCCTGCGTTAAGAAGCTTCCCTGCACCCTCTAAACTTGTAAATCTTCCCGTAGACTCAATAGCAAAGTCCACATTCAACTCATCTAACCTTAGATTTTCAGGGTCTTTTTCCGAAAAAACCTTTACTTTTCTTTCGTTTACAATTAAATGATTGCTATCACAATCAACCCTTAACTTACTCCTGCCATGAACCGAGTCGTATTTCAATAAATAGGCTAAATTGTCCGAAGGGACTAAGTCATTAATAGCAACAACTTCAATTTCTGAGTGGCAATAATTTTCAGCAATTACTCTAAAAACTAAACGTCCAATTCTTCCAAATCCATTTATAAAAACTCTTATCGCCATACACTCCTCTACAGCAAACTAAATAATGCAAAAGCATTCCTTAACGCTTGTAATCATAAAGGACTTTTTTAAGAAAGTAAAGACAGAAAAAAATATCAATCTAATGAATTTTTCAAAGAGAAGGAAAAAAAATCGCCCTCAAAAAGAGAGCGATTTTTCATTAAGAGAAAAACAATCTTACTCAGGCAGATATTCGATGTAACACATGCTAGCGTTATCACCTATTCTTTGTCCCTTTCTAATAATTCTTGTATACCCTCCGTTACGAGTAGCAAAACGCGCAGACAGCTCTGTAAAAAGCTTTCCAATTACGATTCTGTCCCCATTATACGATTGAGTATTATTATCTTCTTTCACTTCTCTGGCTTCTTTCGGAGTTAGAGCATTAAAACGAATCATCATCCTAGCAATAGCTAATCTTCTTGTCGCCAATGTATTTTTTTTTGCAAGTGTGATCATTCGATCAGCATGCCTTCTCAGCTCTTTTGCTTTTGTAACAGTAGTTTCAATACGTCCATGCTCAATCAAAGACTTTAGCATGTTTGCAATCATACATCTGTTGTGCGAGCCGGTACGACCTACTTTAAAGGTGTGCTTTCCATGTCTCATACAGTTTCAGTTCCTGCTTTTTGATTTAAATAATCTTCCACTATTTCTTTGACATTGTCTCTCGTAATACCCATTCTAGCTAGGTCCATGCCAAGATGCAGTCCCATTTCTTCAAGCTTAGCTTTAATTTCATTAAGAGATTTCTTTCCAAAGTTTCTAAATTTGAGCATTTCAATTTCTGGCATAATAACTAGCTCAGCAATCGTGTCAATATTAGCTCCGGACAAACAATTCGTCGATCTAACAGAAAGTTCAATTTCATTAATTTTTAACGAAAGCTTTTGAAGCAACGCATCTCTATCTGAATTTACCTCTGACTCCCCTTGATCAAAAGTAAGAGAATGCATCTTCAATTGATCAAAAATCTGAAAATGCAAAACTCCAATTTGAGTTGCAAACGTCAACCCTTCTTCCGGAGACACTCTTCCATCTGTCGTTATTTCTAAAATAAGACGATCATAGTCTGTATCTTGTCCAACTCTTGTATTTTCCACATAGTAGTTTACATGCCTTACAGGAGAGAAAGCTGAGTCAATAACGATCTCATCTGCCACTTTATCTGTAATTACGTGCCTTTCAGAAGGAACATAGCCTCTTCCAATAGCCACTTTTAAATCCACCCTACGAGTCATTGGCTTTGTTGCAGTAAAGATCCTGAGATCTGGATTGACTAATTCAAATGAAGAAGCTCCCATTAGATCTTTTAAGGTTACTACATATTGACCGTTTCCCTTCTCAATCATATCTGAAGTAACATCTAAAACATTAGATATTGTTTTAGGTTCTCTAGAACCAGATTCTTCATCTGAAGGTAACTTTCTTAAAAGAGCGCCTTTCAAATTCAAAATAATGTAGGTTACATCTTCTATGATTCCTTCAACTGCCATATACTCATGAGAAACCCCTTCCATTTTAAAAGAAATAATAGCTGGGGCTTCTAAACAAGTGAGCAAAATCCTTCTAAGAGCATTTCCTAAAGTATGTCCAAACCCTCTTTCAAAAGCTTCTGCAATAAATCTTGCAAAATTTTCTTTTTCTGCAGACTCGTCCACTTTAATTTTACTTGGCAACTCAAAATTGCCATAAACAACTGCCATGACTGACTCTCCTATCGATTTTTCTGAATCTAGTATAAAAAAAGACTAAACGCGTCTTCTTTTCCTTGCGCGACATCCGTTATGAGGAACAGGTGTCGTATCGCGAATTATCGAGATTGTAAGACCTGAACTCTGAATTCCACGCACAGCAGATTCTCTTCCGGCACCAGGACCAGATAAATTTATTTCCACTTCTTTCATTCCAAATGTCTTTACTGCAGTTGCCGCATCTTGCGCAGCTAATGTTGCTGCATAAGCAGAAGATTTACGTGATCCAGTAAAGTTTACTTTCCCGGCCGAAGCCCAAGAAAGAACATTTCCTGCTAAATCAGTAATGGAAATAATAGTATTATTAAACGTAGCTTTTACAAAAACGATTCCACTCGGAACATTTCTTGCTACTTTTTTTCTAACTTTTACAGTTTGTTTTTTGACTGTTTTCTTCTGAGCATCTTGCTTAGCCAAGGCCTAAACTCCTATATAATTATTTCTTCTTATTAGCGACGGTTTTTCTCTTACCCTTACGAGTTCTTGCATTCGTACTCGTTCTTTGTCCTCTTACAGGCAACCCTACTCTATGTCTCATCCCTCTATAAGAGTGAATACTAATCAATCGCTTAATGTTATTTTGAACTTGCCGACGCAAATCCCCTTCAACCATATACTCTGATTGCAATATAGCATTAATTTTAGCTACGTCCTCTTCTGTTAAGCCACTTGCCTTCATATTTGGATCCAGTCCTAACTTAGCAATAACTTCCATAGAAAGCTTTCTTCCTATTCCATAAATGTATGTAAGGCTGACCTCTAATCGTTTCTTTTCAGGGATGTCTATCCCGATAATCCGCGGCATGCTCTTTTCCTCTCTTCTCTTATCTTAAATGACTACAAAATTTAGCAAATGGTCTGTTAAATTACAAGTTCAAGTAAATTCAGACCTCACAAATAAAAAATCTAACGGCTTCTTACCTTACCTCTTTTCATAAAACCATCATACCTTTTCATCAGTAAATGAGATTCTATTTGCTTGGTCGTGTCTAAAACAACACCGACAAGAATCAGTAAAGAAGTGCCTCCAAAAAAATACGTAATACTTTGATCTACAGATAGTAAATTCCCTATAACTGTTGGCAAAATTGCTATCAACGCCAAGAAAACAGCCCCTACAAAAGTAATCCGACTCATTGTCGATTCAAGATAATTGTGAGTAGGCTTTCCTTGACGAATTCCAGGAATAAATGCCCCATTTTTTTTCATATCTGAAGCTATTTGTTCCGGATGAAATTGCGTTGCCGTCCAAAAATAGGTAAAAAACAAGATCAATAAAACATAAAAAACAGTGTATACAACAGATCCTGGAGACAATAAGTTTACAGCATTTGAAAACCAAGACCCCCCACCTATAAACTGAAGAATCGTTGCAGGAAACATCAACAGTGTGCTTGCAAAAATAACAGGAATAACGCCTGCATGGTTAATTTTTAAAGGAATATATGAACTTCCAGAACCTTGCACCTCATTTCTTCCAACCATTCTTCTGGCATACTGCAAAGGAATTTTTCTTTGCCCCTGAATGATCAAAATTGTTCCTATTACAATTAAAACGAACACACCACACAACACAACCAAAGAACTAAATGAAAGTTGCCCTGGTTCTTGCGAGTCCATATTAAGTTGTCGAATAACCGAACCTAAGGTTCTTGGAACTGAAGATAGAATTCCTACTGTAATAATTAAACTAATTCCATTCCCTATACCTTTTTCAGAAATCTGCTCACCTATCCACATTAAAAGTACAGCTCCCGCCGTCATTGTAAACATGACAACAACATAAAAGAGTAAAGGAATACCAAAGATCAATTGATCTGCAATACCCTGCACAATAATCCCAGGGTTAGACAAGTTAAGATGATATGCGTATTTTGCATAAAGCCCAGACTGAAAAAAAGCCAAAGCCAATGTAGAAAGACGAATCAACTTACCTAATTTTCTCTTTCCAGTTTCACTATTTTCTTTAATTTCTCTTTGTAAAGAGGGAACTAAAGCCATCATAAGCTGCATAATAATTGTTGCAGAAATATATGGGGAAACTCCAAGAGCAAATACAGTCATTTGAGCAAAGGCTCCTCCGGAAAAAACATCCATTAATTGGAATAAGTTTTGACCTCCTCCGGTCACACTTTTAAATAACTCTATTGCAACAGCTCCATTAATTCCTGGAACAGGAACATATGAACCAATTCTACAAACCGCAAGCAGCAAGAGGGTAAAAATTATTTTACCCTTCAATTCAGGAACAGAAAAAATTCTTTTTACGCCTTCGATCATACCGATTTCCGTTAAGAGTACATTTGCAAGCAATAGAGTTTTTAACGCTCTAAACTATACTAAAAGAGATTCCATTTTTAGATAGCTTATCTTGGGCTGCTTGAGAAAATCCTTGTGCAAGAATTTCTACTTTTTTAGTCAGTTCACCCCTAGATAGCACTTTAAATCCACCTTTATACTTAGGAGTCACTACACCCTTTAAGTATAACGTTTCAAAAGTAACTTTATCACCATCATTAAAAAGTCGGTCAATTTCGCAAAGATTTAAACTAAAAACTTTAGACTTAAATCGACCATTTGTAAATCCTCTACAAGGAAGTTTTCTATAAAGAGGGAGCTGTCCTCCTTCTCGACCAAAGTGCCTTTTATATCCAGAACGAGATTTGTCTCCTTTATGACCGCGGCAACAAGTTTTTCCGCGTTTGGATCCATTTCCTCGACCTACTCTCTGCACTTTTTTAAAAGCTCTATGTGTATTTTGTAGTGTTGACAAAGACAACATTTTAAACCTCTCCACTACGTTTTTTAAGTGTCATACTTCGATTTTTTAGAGAAGACAATGCTTTAATTGTCGCTCTTACCTGATTTAATGGATTATTAGATCCAAAACTTTTAGCCACAACATCTTTTACTCCGCCTAATTCAAGAACAGATCTCACCTTAGATCCAGCAATAACCCCTGTCCCTACTGGAGCAGGTCTTAAAAGAACTCTGGCGCCATCCCACTCAACAACTATTTCATGAGGAATTGTGGTTCCTTCTATTTCAAAAGAAAGAATATTTTTCTTTGCAGCTTCAGTCCCTTTTCTGATCGCATCGGCAACTTCATTTGCTTTAGCAAATCCAAAACCAATATGACCTTTACCATCTCCAACAAGAATCAAAGCAGAAAAACTAAATTTTCTTCCACCCTTTACTACTTTGGAACATCGATTAATATAAAGGACTTTCTCTTCAAAGTCAGAGTCAAATTCTTCTACTTTGCATGCGGTATTTTTTTGCTTCATTTTGCCTCTTAATCCCTAAAATTGTAGTCCTGCTTCTCTTGCAGAATCTGCAAGCTCAGCCAAAAGTCCATGATACTTATAGCGACCTCTATCAAAAACAATCTTTTCTATATTATGTTTTTTAGCCAATTCTGCAAGTATAACCCCTAACTGCTTAGCAGCTTCTTTGGATTTTTTGCCAAATTGAAGAGCCTTCATCTCTTGAGTCATTGTACTAGCACTAAACAAAGTAACAGATGCTTCATCATCAATTACTTGAACAGCTAAATGCTTATTAGACTTAAGAATACTCAGACGAGGTTTTAGAGCAGTCCCTCTTACCTGTTTTCTTACTCTGAGAAGCCGTCTAGCCCTCTGGCCACTACGCTTCTTTAATCTATTTTCCATAGTTCAACTATCCTTATTTACCTTTTGAAGCTTTTCCAGCTTTTTTACGTACATGCTCTTTTTCGTATCGAATTCCTTTACCTTTATAAGGCTCTGGAGGTTTCTTTGCACGCACTACCGCAGCAAACTGTCCGACAACTTGCTTATCAATGCCTGTAACTGTAATGGAAACACTCTTTTCTACAGATACATGCAATGTTGTTGGAATAGGAACTTGCGTAGGATGCGAAAACCCAAGCTGCAAATCTAAAAACTGACCTTGTATAGCCGCTCTATAACCAACTCCAATAAGAGATAATTTTTTCTCAAATCCTTTTGAAACGCCTTGAATCATACAGGAAACAATAGCTCTTACAAGTCCTTGAAATGAAGGAGGATTTTGTATAGCCTCATCAGCCTCTACAAAAAGACTCTCGTCTTCAATTCGCAAATCAAAACCTTTTAGTAATGGTTTAGTAAGAGTCCCTTTAGGGCCTTCTACAGTCACTAAATCATTCATTACTTTAACTTTAACTCCCTTTGGTATTAAAACAGGAGTTTTTCCCAATCTCGACATTTATTATACCCTTATGTTTTGTTTACCAAATAGCACAAAGTAACTCACCACCGACACCTAATTGGCGAGCGGCCTCTCCATCCATAATTCCTCTAGAAGTAGAAACGACTACTAAGCCCATTCCGCCATCAATTCTTGGAATAGATCGACGATCAGTATAGCGGCGTAAACTTGGACGAGAAATTCTCTTAAGTCCAGTAATCAAACCCTCTCTTCCTTGGTCATATCTCAAGAAAACTCTCATTTTACGTTGCTCTTCATTCACAAGAAAATTTTCTATAAATCCCATTTTCTGCATAACCTTAACAATGCTTACTAATAGTTTTGTAGAGTGAACATCTGTATATCGATGCTTAGCACTTGATGCGTTGCGTACTCTCGTTAATAGATCTGCAATTGGATCACTCAATGACATTTCCGTCCCCTTTATTATTCTGTAGATTTAAAAGGGAATCCCATGAACGCTAAAAGCGCTATGCATTGCTCATCACTTTCAGCATTTGTCACGAAAGTAATATTCATCCCTTGTGTTCTTTTAATTGAGTCTAGATTTAACTCAGGAAACACTTGCTGTTCCTGCAAACCTAAACTATAATTTCCTCTTCCATCACACTTCTCTGAAAATCCCCTAAAATCGTGAATACGAGGCGTTACAATATTACAGAAGCGATCAAAAAAATCCAACATGCGTTTTTTTCTTAAGGTCACTTTAATACCAATAACCTGCTCTTCTCTTAATTTAAAGTTAGCTATCGATTTTTTAGCTTTCGTAAGAATTGGCTTCTGTCCAGAAAGAAGTGTCATTTCTTTCAAACAATCCTGAACTGCATTCTTATCTTTCGTAGCTTCAGCAATTCCCATGCTAATCACAATTTTTTTCAAAGAGGGAATAAGCATTGAATTTGTATAATTAAACCGCTCTTGCAGTTGGCCTCTAACTTCTTTTTTGTACTTTTCTAAAACTCTAGACATTTTTTAATCCTAATCGACGGCTTAGAAACCCTGTTTTTAATTAAATTGTTAAAAACGGGGGGATTACTCCCCCTCTAACAGTTAAATTTATTCTCCCACTCGATTTACAATCTTGAGGGTAAAGATCTTTATTCCAATGTTACACAACGGTTGACTCACATATCATTCCAAGTTTTTAATCTTGAAAGATTGGGGTACGTCCTAAGACCACTATGCATTCGCTTATAACATCGTCTTATGTGTGACCATAAAACTTAAGGCTAGTTAACTCATCTCCCTTACGGACTTTTCATTAACGAATTATAAAGGTCTTACAGCTTACGATGGACGATTTCATTTAGTCCATCTTTATAATATAAATGCTTTAAGCCATCCACAATCTTGGCTTTCAAACGAACTGGCTTACCTTCTGCATTACAAATGCTTACATTTGAAACTTGAATAGGCTTTTCCATTTCTATGATTTCACCAGGACCTGATTCAGCCCTTCTTTTCATGTGCTTCTTACGGATGTTTACACCCTGAATAACCACTCTATCATCTTTACGAGAGAGAACTTCACCTATCTTACCTAGGTAATTACCAGAGGTAACGATGACTTTATCACCCTTTCTAATCCACTTACTCATTCGATATTCTCCTAAATAACTTCCGGGGCTAAGGAACTGATTTTTACAAAACCACATTCGCGAACTTCCCTTGCTACAGGGCCAAATATACGAGTTCCCTTAGGATTGTCTTTGTCGTCAATAATAACACAGCTATTATCGTAAAAACGGAGAAACGATCCATCAGCTCTTCGAATATAACTTTTTGTTCTTACTATAACGGCTCGAACTACGTCACCTTTCTTTATACTTCCCTTGGAATCAGATTCTTTGACGGAACAAATGATTATATCCCCTACACCGGCATATCTTCTTTTTGAGCCCTTAAGTACCTTAAAGCACTTTACTCTCTTTGCGCCTGTGTTATCCGCTACATCCAAATTACTTTCTTGTTGAATCATGGTTTTTGCTCTCTACAAATTCAATTTTTTTTAACCTAGAACCTCGACAACTCTCCATCTCTTCATTTTAGATAGAGGTCTTGTTTCAACAATTCTAACTTTTTTCCCTTCCTGGATTTCTTTACTATTCTCTGCGTGAGCATAGTATTTCTTTGCACGAGTTACAACCTTGTGAAAATGAGGATGTGCAACCGTTCTTTCTACTCGTACAGTTACCGTTTTATCCATTTTATTGGAGACTACAACTCCTTCTCTAACTTTTCGAGAAGCTCTCTGATTTTCTATAGATGAGTCCATTATATCTCCTTCAATTGGGCCTTTTCACGAAGAACAGTCAGAACCCTTGCTCTGTCTCGTTTAATTGATTTCAATTTGTGCAATTGTTCAATTTTCTGCATGAATTTTACTTCGTTTTTTATATGAAACAGATCCTTAGATAGAGTTAGATAACTTTCATTTAACTCTACAACGGACAAGTCTCTCCATTTTTTTGCAGCCGACATTTAATCTCCCTTACACTCTTTCTACTCTTTCAACAAATCTTGTCCGAATTGGCAACTTAGCAGCGGCTCTTCTAAGAGCGTTCTGAGCCATTTCTTTAGGAACATTTCCTACTTCGAACAAAATTCTACCCGGTCTTACTACAGCAACCCAATGATCCGGAGCGCCCTTTCCTTTACCCATTCGAGTTTCAGCAGGCTTCTTACTCACAGACTTGTCTGGAAAAATACGAATCCAAACTTTTCCACGTCGGTTGAAATATCTATTAATCGCAATACGGCAAGCTTCGATTTGGTGTTGCGTAATTCGACCTCGTTCAAGACACTGGATTCCAAAATCACCAAAATCTACAAATGTTGCAGATCTACTTAGGCCAGTCATGTGACCTTTTTGCATTTTTCTATGCTTCATACGAGCAGGCATTAATACCATGATGCTAGCCTCCTACCGATCTAATTATTACTTCATCGCCACGATTAACCCAAACTTTTACACCAATAGACCCATAAGTCGTTTCAGCACGGCCCATTGCATAATCAATGTCAGCACGTATTGTTTGAAGAGGAATTCTACCTTCTTTATACCATTCTCTTCTAGCTATTTCTGCACCACCAACTCGACCAGAAATCTGCACCTTAATACCGGCAGCTCCTGCATCCATGCTAGCTTGCATAGCTTTTTTTAGAACTCGTCTAAAAGGAATCCTTCTTTCTAACTGCTTAGCAATCCCATCAGCTACAATTTTAGCGTCTAAATCTGGACGTTTTATTTCTTCTACTTCAATCCAAACTTCTTTACCTGTAACTTTTCGTAGTTCAGCTTTAAGTATATCAATTTCAGCACCTTTCTTTCCAATTACAAGTCCAGGTCTAGCTGTATGTATAGTAACTTCTACTTTGCCACTCATACGCTTAATGGCGAAGTGAGAAGCCCCTGCACAGCAAGGTTTTACAAGAAGAAAATCACGTATCTTTTTATCTTCAATGATTAAGTCGCCACATTCTTGTTTATTGGCATACCAAATCGACTTCCACTTCTTATTTCTAATTAATCGAAATCCAATAGGGGATGTTTTTTGTCCCATTAATTCTCCTTCCTAATCCGTTATTTTGCTGCAACAACAACAGTAAAATGACTTGTTCGTTTCATAATAGGTACACGTCCACCCTTACTCTTAGATTTAGCCCTTTTTAAAACAGGACCTGCATCAACTCTAACCTCTTGAACAGTTAAATCTTTTCTTTGAACATTCAAAAGAGTTTCAGCATCAGCAATAGCAGTACGAAGCGTTTTTTCTAGCAATCTACCTGCTTTTAATTGAGAGGCCAAAAGCTGCAACGTTGCATCTTCTACATTTAATCCTCTGATCAAATCAGCAGCCAGTCTCGCCTTACGAGGCGGTATTCTGATATATTTGCTAACAGACTTAGCGGTTTGCATATTTTTTTCCTTACAAATATAATGAAACAAGAGGTTTAAAGCCCTGTTTCAGAGTTTTTTAGCTCTTTTTAACTCCGTGTCCTCTGTAGACTCTCGTAGGAGAAAACTCCCCTAAACGATGACCGACCATATTTTCAGACACAAAAACAGCAAAGAATTTCTTGCCATTATGCACATCAAATGTGTGACCTACCATATCTGGCACAATCATAGAACGTCTAGACCAAGTCTTAATTGTCTTCTTGGTTCCTTCTCGATTTTGCTTATTTACTTTGTCTTGTAAATGATGGTCAACAAACGGACCTTTTTTTAATGATCTTCCCATAAATCCCCTTATTTCCTACGATCCTTTACAATCCATTTAGTAGTCTTATTTTTAGATCGAGTTTTATACCCTTTCGTATACTGAGCCCAAGGAGTTTGAGGAATATAACCATTATGCTTTCCTTCTCCACCACCGTGAGGGTGATCGACAGGATTCATAGCAGTACCCCTAACAGTAGGACGAACTCCGCGCCATCTCATTCTCCCAGCTTTCCCTTCTACACGAAGATTCCACTCTGGATTAGAAATAACACCGAATGTAGCTTTGCAATTTTCATTGATCAGTCTAATCTCTCCTGATGGCATTTTTAAAGTAACATATCCTGCACTTTTTGCCATAAGTTGAGCTGAAAGTCCCGCAGACCTCACAAGCTTAGCTCCTCGACCTGGAACCAATTCAACGTTATGAATTACAGAGCCTAAAGGCATCGCTTTCACTTTTCTGCAACATCCTGCCTCGACAGGAGATTCGTCACTTGTTAATACAGTGTCGCCTCTTTTCAATCCCTGAGGAGCTATGATATACCTCTTTTCGCCATCTACGTAATTTAAAAGTGCGATATGAGCGGATCTATTTGGATCATACTCAATAGAAGCTACCGTTGCTGGAATATTTTCTTTGTCTCTTTTAAAATCAACGAGTCGATAGGCTCTTTTATGCCCTTGCCCCTTATGTCGACAAGTGATATGTCCATGATGATTACGACCACTTGTAGCTGTCTTTTTTACTAACAAAGATTTTTCAGGCTTAGGCTTACCTCTCTTGGAGGTTCCTAACCCGCGAGTCAACTCTTCTGTACTATTTAAAACAAGATGCCGTTGACCTGGTGTAATAGGACGAAATTTCTTAGTCATGTCTTATCCCTTGCTTTGTCCGTTCTCATCGATCGAATCGCCAGCTTCCAATGTGACGATCGCTTTTTTAAAAGCTGGCTTAAAGCCAATTTTTCCCTTAACAGTCTTCTTTTTCTGCTTACAGTTAATAGTGTTCACAGCGATGACTTTTATCTTAGATTCTGCATAAATTTCTTCAACAGCTCTAGCAATTTCCACTTTATTTGCTCTTTTATCAACTAAAAACATATATTTAGGAGTATTGCATCTCTTTACGCAGATATTACTTTGACTTTTATGAAGATTCCCAAGAACCTGGGCTTTTTCAGTAACATAACGGCTTTTAATAACGTCATAAGGACTTTTTTTAATCATTGGTCGTCTTCCCTTCTAGCATAGCCTTAAATTCATCCATAGCGCCGTCGATCAAAATGATATCATTATAAAGCATCAGATCGTATCCGTTTACATTAGGCAATAAAGAAAAAGACATTTTAGGCACATTTCTTAAGCTTTTAATCAAGACTTCTCGATCTATATACTCACCCACTACATGAACTTCAAAATCCCCCTCGACTTCTTTGACTTCATATTCGTAAAAACCTCTACCAACAAATAAAACTCTTTTTTTCAAAAGATTCATTTTTGTTAAAAATTCTACAATAGTCTTTGTCTTAGGAACCAGAAGATCACTAACAGAAAGAACATGAAAATGCTGCTCTTGGATCTTTTGAGCAATTAAATATTTAATTACCGATTGCTTTTCTTTCTTATTCATTCTAATAGACTGATCAAATTTCGGCTTAGGACCAAATACTCGCCCTCCCCCTTTATATTGAGGAGCCGCTAAACATCCCTGTCTTGCTTTTCCCGTTCCTTTTTGAGGATGGGGTTTTTGACCTGAATGCCTAACTTCTGATCGTCCTTTCGTATTTGCAGACCACTGTCTTTGGTTTCTACGATACGCAACCAAATAGTCTTTGATCATTTGCGGATTGGCCTTAACTTGCAAAAGACTATCATCTAGTTCAATTTGCTCTAACTCAGCTCCGCTAAGATTATACTTTTTTACTACAGCCACAGTTCACACCTCTATTTCTTTTTCACATTGTGAGAAGTTCTTTTCTTTGCTTTAGCTATGTAAATCATGGATTCTATACATCCAGGAATTGCACCTTCTACGAGAATTACCTGCTTCTCTACATCAATCTTTACTACTTTCAGATTTTGCACAGTCACTCTCTCTCCACCCATACGCCCTGCTTTTTTCTGGCCAGGCAAACATCTCCCAGGAGTACTTCTCATACCACAAGATCCACCATGACGATGAAATCCTGAGCCGTGAGCTGCCGGGCCTCCGGCAAAGTTATGTCTTTTCATAACCCCCTGATACCCTTTTCCTTTTGACATCCCCGCCACATCCACAAACGTACAGTCAGAAAAATGCTCAACGCCGATTTCTTGCCCTTCAACATATAAAGACACATCGGACACTCTAGACTCTTTCATTTTTCTACGCGGGTCTATGTTTTTCTTTGCAAAAAACTCTCTCTGAGGTTTTGCTACATTTTTCTTTTTTGCCTCTGTAGCTTTAAAAGCTGCCAGTTGGATTGCAGTATAACCTGCTTTTTCTTTTGTCAAAACCTGAGTAACAACATTCGGTTCAGCTTGGATGACCGTGCAAACAACAACATTCCCGTTGTCATCAAACACTTGGGTCATCCCCTTTTTCTTTCCCATTAAAGTTAGGCTCATAATCACCCTTTCAAACTAATAATTCGCTATTTAAACTTTTCTAATCTTTACCATCTCGCAAAGAACTGCCTTTAAACGACAGATTCCAACACTCCAACGCTGCATTCGCGACGTAAAACGGCCCTATCGAATGGCTAAAGCGAAAAGGCTATCAAAAAAGTTGATTTTTGCACAATCAAAAATTCCATGAGACACTTAAAGCGCAGACATTCGAAAGGATTTCTAGAGTCTTATTTGCGTACGACGTAAGAGCTATCCTACTTGAACTCGTCTTTTTTCTCTTGTTTTTTTTACATTTTTTTC
>CAMDHO010000041.1 GCA_945898205.1 Chlamydia trachomatis
TTAACAGTTTCTCCCTGTCTTTTATAGTCATCTTTTGGTGTTTTTTCATAAATTGTTCACCTTTTTGGTTATAAGTGAACAATAACTTAAACAAATTACTTGTCTAATTACTTCGGTCTATTGATGCGTTTATTCTGAAAATTCAAGAATTAACTTATAATTAATACTCAAGACTCACTTTAATATAAAAGGAAATTATGAATTCATTATTTGCATCATACAGAATCCCCGGACTCCTTACAGGAGCAACCCTTTCTATTTTAGCGTCATACTTAAAAACACCACGTTCAGGCCAAGATTTAGCACCTAACATTTATCACGGAACTACTAGTGACCTAATGCCCAATATTCAATTGGGAGAAACCTTTAAGGTTCGCAAACATTTATTTTTTACAGAGAATCCGACACTTGCTAAAGCCTACGCTACAGGAGAAGGATTTTCAGCTTTCCGACCAGGGCAATCGATCAGCGGGAGTCCTCTCATATTACGCCTAACTCCTGTAAATCGATCAGAAACTACATGGAAAATAGGAGTCTTTGGATTCTGCAAGTATTTCTGTAATAACACGGAACTTAAGGTCGAAGAAATCCTCCGCTTTCCACCAATAAGCACCGCTAGACAAAAAGAATTAGCTAATAGCAGACACTTCTAAATTTCGAATTTGGAGTCAGACTTTTGCGACGGTAGTTGACATTGAAAATAGAGCTTCGCGCAATCTCCCTGAAAGGGATAGATAAAAACAAGAGGTTAAATCTTCTTATCCAAACTATCTCGAGGTAAATAGTGCCAATACAAAATTAATTTTATGAGATTTGAACCAGAACTTGTTTCGGAAGCTGAAAAACAACATGCTCTTCAACAAACACAACATCTTCAACTTCTGTCACCCCAAGAACTTTTAACCTTTGAATACAGGCTTGCACAATACTTTCTGGAGTCGAAGCCCCTGCTGTAAGGCCAATTACATTGACATCTTTAAGCCATAATGGATCAATCTCTTTTTCATCATTAATGAGATAAGAAGCAATACCTCTTAACTCCGCAACTTCTCGTAGTCGGTTGGAATTAGAACTATCTGGATCTCCCACAACTAAGACAAGATCAGTTTCATCCGTAATTTGACGGAGAGCTAATTGTCTATTTGTTGTTGCATAACAAATAGACGAACTTGGAATGGTTTCTATGTGGGGAAATTTTTTAATAAGTGAGTCTGAAACTTTTTTGACGTCATCTAAACTCAAAGTAGTTTGTGTAGCATAGAATAATTTTTGATTTGGTGAGTAAGACAATAGTTCTACATCTTCCGGAGATTCAACAATTGTTGTAACATCTGGCGCTTCCCCAGCCGTGCCTATGATCTCTACATGATTTTTATGCCCAATTAAAACAATATGATACCCTTTTAAAGCAAATCTTTTAACGGCAGAGTGGACCTTGGTAACGAGTCCGCAAGTCGCATCAATCTCTATAAGATTTCTTTCTTTGGCTTGATTTCTAACCGCTGGAGACACTCCATGCGCAGAATAGATCACTCTACTCCCTTCAGGAACAGCCGTTAAATCTTCTACAAAAAGAGCCCCTTTCCTTTTTAAATCCTCTACTACGTGTCTATTATGAACAATTTCATGCTTTACGTAGATAGGAGCTCCGAAAAGAGATAAAGCTTTTTCTACTGTTTCAATAGCCCTCTCTACCCCGGCGCAAAACCCTCTAGGCTTGGAAAGTAAAAGCTTCATAAAACCTCCTAAAAAAGAGCATTCTACTCAGCTTTCCCGTTAAAAACAAGTCAAAAAACTCAAGAAAGGGTTACATCTGCCGCGCAGCGAAAGCCACACGTTCTATTCATAGTGCCTGGATTATTACGATGTCTATGAGCGCACCGCAAATCCTCTTTCAAACTTTTCCAGCAGCCCCCCCTAAGAACCCTATAGACTCCCTGAGGAGGACCTTGGGGATTAGTTGGCTCTTGAATGGAAACATTGTAATAATGAAAATCATACCAATCATTACACCATTCGTACACATTTCCAGACACATCATAAAGTCCGTATGGATTAGCCGGATAGCTCATAACAGCAGTCGTATCTGAACTAAAAAAATTAGCCTGCGTTCTTTCTATATTCATGCCTGTTGGATAAAGAGAATCTTCTTGACCACCATAAGACGCCACTTCCCATTCCGCTTCTGTCGGCAATCTTTTCCCTACCCACTTAGCATAAGCTACAGCTCCGTACCAAGTAACTCCCACTACAGGATGCTTAGAATAACCAGATTCAATACTAAGCCTTCCTCCGCTTCGCTTAACTCTAGACTCTCTCAGCCTTACTATGTCATTGTTATTTCCATCTTTTTCACCACCCATCGCCTCTAAAAAACGAACAAATTGTTCATTATTTACAGGGTGTGTATCCAAAGCAAACGGAGACAAATAAATCATATGACGCGGGGCTTCGTCTCTACCACCCTGATTGCTTCCTCTGAAAAATTCTCCCCCTGGAATAATCACCATTTCCATTGCAATAGGATCGCTACTTTTGGATTCTTCCATTAAAGGCTGATATCTCATAACCACACTTTCTGTCTGAAAAATCGCGCCAGGATCTGGCTCGAACTGAGGCCTGATAATTTCACCCGGTTTAATCTGAAGCTTTAATGAATATTCTAAAGAATCAGAAGAACCTTTTGGCGGAGTCGACTTTAAAGACAATTTATTTAAAGCAACTTCCAGCTCATTCGGACGACAATCTGGATTTGGATCTAAACAAGCCAACAACAAAGAGTCCCAATCATATTTAAGATCTGGACGCAATTGAGATGGAAGTAAAAATCGACCCTCTGGCATCTGCCCTGTAAGGACATCATAAAACATCACACCAAATGCATATGCATCCACTTTTTCTAAAGAACATGCCCCAAACTTTTTTTGCTCTGGCGCCAGAGCATGAAAACTTTGCCAAACACGACTGGAAGACACGTTTTTATTAGCTTCCATTTCCTTAGCGCATTCTTTTAGTAAAAGCAATAAAAAGGCTCCAGGAGACAAAAGGCGAGTCAGTCCAGTATCCGCTAAAGAAGCTGTGAGAACCCCGTCTCTAGAGTGGATTAAAACATTAGACCCTTTGACTCCTAAGTGAGCTAACGGCTTCCCTTGAATTTGAAACTGATGTACTGCGTCTAAGGCCGATGCTAGTTGCTTCGCGAATAAAAGCAATAGTTCTTCATCGACATCCGCATAATCATATAAATTTTTACAAGGCGCTTCATCTTGAGAAAGCCAATCATACATTAAGTAACAAGACTCTTCATGTAATCCTACATTTTGCAAACGCACTAGATGAGGGTGGTCTAGAGAAGCGATTAACACGATTTCATCTTTAAATCGTGAAAACGCTTCCGAGTCAGCCCTAAGAGCTGGGGATAAAAACTTTAAAGCAACCCTTCTTTTTAAAAGATGATGCTCACCTAAAAACAAAGTCCCTAAAGGACTTTTGTTAATTTCTTTTATTAGGAGATATTCCCCGAGCTGATTCATAAGTTACCTCATGCAGTTATTCTGCTTGATTCAAGTTAAAGCACACCTAAATACTTAGCAAGATACCAAGCTATTACAATTACAACGGCTGAAGATAAAGCCCAAAGAAGATTTGGAAACCACTTTACCCCCCCGCTTAAACTACCTCTTATTTCTAATGTACCAATCCCATAATCAAACTCATGCTTTTCCTGCGGAATCTTAAATACATGGGGAGTTTCTCTTACAATTTCATCAAAATCTAATCCCAAAAAATTCGCGTATTGCTTCATGAATCCGACAGCATATACAGCCGCAATCGCCTGATGAATAGACCCCTCTTCAATGGCCTCTAGATATCCGGAGCGAATAGAAGTTGAATTTTCAGCTTCCTTTAAACTCAAATTCAAATCTCTTCTTTTACTTCTAAAGATGTTGCCAACTCTTTTAAGATCTTCGCTCATCTAATTGACGGCGCACCTTTCTCTTAAAGAGAGAAAAGGAAACACCGCTCCTCTATTGAATTGTTAAAAAACAGGAATCTCCGCTTACCACATACTTGACTACCTAAAATCAGCGTAAAGCTTAAGGGAGGAGCTGGCAATGAGACCCCAAAACAAACTTCTGACGCACTATAGCAAAATATCTAATTACAAAAAAAGAATCTATTTTCCTTTTTCAAAAAGAAAAAAAATATACCCACTTCTCTCCAAAAAAAAATAAATATTTTACGTTAAATATTAAAAAAATAAAAACATTATAAAAAATCACACACTTAAGCATAATTAAACTAAATCACTGCCTTAAAAAGGAGTTTATATGTCAAATTTCTTGTCACTTAAAACTATATCTATTCCAAGTGGGCAATCAATGCTTGTACAACTTGGCGCTATGGAGGCCTATTCTGATAAAAAAATCACAATGAATACCGGAACTCACACTTCTTGGTATTCCGCAGCCAGTCGTAAAATCTTTGGAGGAGAAAACTTTTTTCTCAACAAATTTTCAGCTTCTTCAAAAGAAGCTGGCTGGATAGCCCTTGAAGAAGCAACTCCCGGCCAAGTCGCTGAACACACTCTACAACCCAATGACCTACTCATTATAAAAAAAGGCTCCTTTATCGCTTGCGACTCTAATGTCTACCTAGCTCCGTCAATAACAGGTCTACATGGATATTTGTCTAAAATTGGGTTTGTAATACTACAAGCACAAACAAATGACAACAAACCTGGACGCATCTTTCTTAACAGCGGAAATGGGGTTATAAAAAAATTAGAACTTACAAATGAGGATGAACCTGTCATCGTAGACAACAACAATATAATTGCTTATACAGGCGGCCTTTCTCTCAGCACCACAGCTCCTGGAGGCCCTCTTTCTTGGAGATATGGGGAAGAAGGACTTGTCACTCGATTCACAGGCAAAGGGACCGTCTATATAGGATCTCCCAAAGCAACTAGCGAAGAATCGATTAGAAGAGCTGAACAAGCTGCTATCCGCGCTGAAAAAGCCAAAGAGGATATAGAAATAATCACAAAGAAATTTTTCGAAAGAAAATAACATGCATTTACGGCTAATCTGGTTTTTTAAGTTTTGAAACCTATAAAAAATCGTTGAGCACCAGAAAAAACTCTTTCAGTTTACTTTTTCTCTTGATAGTTATGAAAACAACTATAAAAACAAGTGGTCATGTCTATTTTAAATCCTTATAATTCTCTCAATTTCAAAGCAAAAGATTCCGAAGAGTAACAGCAATAAAAAAAGATCTTCTTTAAAAAAAAGTCAGATAGGCTTGTGGTTATCCAGGGAAAGAGCCGTTTAGCACAAGTGCTTACTCAAAAAAACCCTCATTATGCTTTTCCAAACTGCCACCGACAAACGGCATGACCACCATTGACCAAAAGAAAAAATCGTTCTAGTTTTAATGAAATTAGCTGGATGGGTAGAGCAACTGATCAAAAGCTATGATCTTTGCAAAAAAATCACTTTCTACACAAGCATCTGTTACACCATTGACGTGGATAAGAACTGGCCGAATGGAAAATCCTTTTGGCTTTCTCATTCGAGCTATCTTCTCTTCCACTTCAGAAATCACTTCAACTCCAATCAAATTTCCTGAAAACTTGATTTCACAAAGGTATAAGCTACCAAACCGGTCTTGAATTAGATAGTCTATTTGGCATCCAGGCCTTGTTTTTGTTGCGCGTTCAAAATAAGGATTATCATAGAGAACGTCTTCTGGATTTATTCCAAGCAGAGGATAAAGTTGATTAAAGTTAGAAAGGACTAAATTTTCAAAAGAAAGCCCCATTATTGCTGTCCATCCAGGAAGAGCTACTTTTCGATTCCTTTCAATTTGGAAACGATGAGGTTCAATATACTTTAGATAAAAACGCAAATAGTTATCTTTTAAACGAAACTTACATAGATTAGACTGTTTTTTATCTTTAAGATTCCAAGTGTGATCTTGATCTACATATCCGATTTCTACGAGATCATTCAGATACTCGCTTAAAGCTCCTCCCTTTTCGAGGTCAATCTCTGAACTAATCTGATCTAATGTCGCATCCCCTGTCGCAAGTCTGAGCACAATTTGTTTATAAAGAAGAGATCTTTTAGAAAAAAGATCTGAAAAAATCCGATCAAACTCTTCAACAAGTAGCCCTCCTTTTCGAAAAGCCAAATTGCGAATATTTGCCTCCGCTGTTAAATTTGGATCGATCTCTTCCAAATAACGAGGGACCCCTCCCGTTACAGAAAGAACCTTAAATTTTTCATAAGCTGATATCTTTTTCTTTCTCCAAAAAAGATTGCAAATGGGAAGGGAAAGCTCCTCCAAAAAAAGTTCAAGAGAAATCCTCCCCATAAAGCCTATACTACTTAAAATATTTTCATCGATCCATTTAGATATAGACCCACTTAAAATCATGATAAGCTTAGGGTTGTTTTTAAAATAAAGATCCCATGCAGACTTCAACTTCCCTAAAAAAGTAGGGTCCAAAAAACCCATCCAATTGATTTCATCCAAAACAACAAGTATCTTTTTATCTTGAACTTCTTTGGCAAGATGCCAAAAAAGATCAGCCCAATCAGACCCCTTCAATCCTCGAATTCCAATAAGCCTTTCCATTTGCCCCATGAAATCATCTCGTTGCATTTGAGCTGTCGTCTCTTTAGTAGGCGGAAGTCCTGTGAAAATTAGAGCAGGGATTTCTTTAGAAAACTCTAAAATTAATCGACTTTTACCAATCCTTCTCCTTCCTTTTACAACAACCAAACTAGAAGTTTTTTTTTTGGTTAAAAGACGCAACCTTTCCAGTTCCTCTTCCCTCCCATAAAACGGAGCTTCCACCATACCCCCTCCTTTTTCTTTTTATCTTATCAAAAATCATAAAAAACAGGAAACACAATGTTATGATAAAAATAATACAACCATTTTTTATCATAGAATTGAAAAAATGCAATTCCGTGATGAGTTTTGACCTCAAAAAAAAGCCTTTTATTTTGGTTCATAGGAAGAATCGGGGGAGCGGATTCATAGAGAGGCTCTAAGGAAATCGGACTTTTAAAACCCGCCTACCACGGAGCTAACGGTTATAGGTTTTATGAAGAAGAACAATTATTAGCCTTGCAGCAAATTCTTTTCTTTAGAGAACTGGGTTTTGAATTAAAACAAATCCAAAAAATCCTCGGAAGAGGAGATTTCGATAAGGCAACCGCTTTAATTTCTCATAAAAAAGTTTTACAAGAGAACTTGAAAAGAACACAAGCACTTATAATGACCATCGATAAAACCATAGAACATTTAAAAGGAACTAGAAAAATGAAAGACCAAGAAATATACTTTGGCTTTAGCAAAGAAAAACAACTGGAATATCAACTTTATTTGAAAAATCGCATAGGTGAAGATCACCCTACCTTTACTCAAGTAGAAAAGAATGTGAAAGATTGGACAAAAACAGATTGGGAAAACTCTTCTGTAGAATTTGGCGCTCTTTGTCAGGATCTTGCAAAATTAATGGAAAAAGGGTTTTTATCCCGTTCTCTGGAAGTGCAAGTAGTTATTGAAAGGCATCATAAATGGCTTAATCGATAGTGGACTCCTAATCAAAAATCTTATATTGAACTTGGACAAGGTTATATGGAATTTGAGTGGCAAAAGACTTTTGAGCCTTATGACTCAAATCATCCCAAGCTTGCTAAGTTTCTTGCCGAAGGAATGCAAACCTTTGCTGAACGAAATTTACCTTAATAATTCTTATTGAAATAAGAGCTGCTTTTTTGAAAAATTAGCAGCTCTTTCCCTTACAGTGCTTTTTCGCTTTTTATTTTGAAAGCATGTGAGACTGATAACTGCAAGAGTCTTTTTTTACAATTCAACTTTCTTAAAGAAAAACAAAAGTCTCTTGTTTTTTTTCCACTGAGACTCCAGAATAAGGACAAAAAGTTGGACACCATGACTAACCCCCCTTCTTGCTTTTCTTCTGTAATAGATCTATCTTTAAAAGACAAACTAGAACAAGATCTTTTAAGTCAGGGCTTTATACTTTCCCCAGCCCCTTATGCTTTTTTTAGCGCAAAAAAACAAGGAATCTCCTGCAGTCTCTACCTTTCAGGTAAAATTACAGTCCAAGGGAAAGCTAAAGAAGAGTTCATTACTTATTACCTAGAACCTGAAATTTTAAAAAATGTCTCTTATTCCTACCCTGAAGTAGGGCATGACATGGAAGCTCATATTGGTCTTGATGAAGCCGGAAAAGGAGATTTTTTTGGTCCCCTCTGCATTGCTGGATTTTATGCGGGAGAAGGACAGGTCGTTGATCTTTTAAAGCTCGGAGTTCGCGACAGCAAAAAAATGACAGATGCTGCCGTTATCTCTCTTAGTAAAAAGTTAAAGGCTTCATTCCCACACAAAGTTTTACGACTTCTTCCTGAAACATACAACAAACTTTACGAAAAATTTCACAACCTCAATCGAATGTTAGCCTGGGGCCACTCCACCGTTTTAGAAGAACTTTCTGAAAAAACGCAGTGTAAAAAAGCAACTTTAGACCAATTTGCTGATGAGAGTCTTATGCAAGGCTTCTTAGAAAGAAAAAAAATGGATATAAATCTCAAGCAACGATTTCGCGGAGAAGAAGATCCTGTAGTTGCCGCTGCCTCCATTTTAGCTAGAGCTGCTTTTTTAGAGGGCCTTGCAGAACTTGGCGAAAAATTCCAAGTCCAAATCCCCAAAGGAGCTTCATCGGCTGTTATTATCGCTGCAAAAAAAGCTATTGCTAAACACGGGAACGAAATCCTCCCCCTAATTTCCAAAACACATTTTAAAACTACTCAGGCTGTTCTCGATGCTTAAAGACCTTTTCATTCAAAATCTTATCCTAATGGAGTCTTGCTCTATCCAATTGGATCCAAAACTCAATGTTATTACAGGAGAAACAGGATCTGGAAAAACAGCAATTTTACATGGATTAAAACTGCTTTTAGGTCAAAAACTAGACACTTCTTTAATCCGAAGAGGCACTGAAAAGGGGTTTATACAAGCTCGATTTGAATTCCCCTTTTCCGAATCTCTTATATTACTATTAACTGATGCCGGAATTCCTTTTGAAGACTCTACTCTTATTTTATCTAGAGAAGTCTCCATCGAGGGGAAAAGCAAAAACTGGGTTAATGAAAGATTAGTTTCCTTGTCTTTCTTACAAAAAACAGGATCTTATTGCATTCAAATCGTCGATCAAAATTCTTGTCAAGAGCTTCGCCACTGCGATACGCAAAGAGAAATTCTCGACTGTTTTGCTTCTCTTCAAGCATACACTACTCAATTTTCCGATCTGTTTACTCAAAGCAAAGACGTTCAAAAAACCTTAGAAAACCTCCTAGATTCTGAACGGCAAAAAGAAAGGGAACTCTCTTTTTGCGTTTCACAATTAGAGGAACTCAATAGCATCGATTTAAAAGAAGGCGAAGAAGAACTCATCTTTCAAGAGTATCTCAATGTTACTAACGCCGAAGAGGCATCTTCTCAAATCGACCAACTTTCTGAACTTATTAGTCAAAGCCCCGCTTCTATTTTAACTAAAATCCAGCAAGCCAAGTCCCTTTGTAAAATGTTTGCATCGAAACACCCCTCCTTTAAATCTTCTTTAGAACTCCTAAATGAAGCAAGCGTCTCTTTTCAGGAGATTTTACATCTGCTACAAAATGCCATATCCGACTTTGATCCTGACCCTAAAAAGAAAGATCTTTTAGACCAAAAACTTATCTTAATCGATCGCATGAAAAAAAAATACGGGCCTTCTATTCAAGATTGGACGCACTACCGACTCTCTCTTCAAGTGAAAATCGACTTTTTTGAACAACTTGAAGATGAAAAAATCAAAACAGAAATTAAAAAACAAGAAATAGAAAAAAAACTAGATGATCTAGCCTTGCTTCTTACTGAAAAAAGACAACTAGCAGCAAACACTTTATCCATGAAACTTACAGAAGAAATCCAATCTTTAAACATGCTAGGGGCTACTTTATATATTGAAGTAGAAAAACAAAAAAGAACTCTTTTAGGAGATGATGCTGTGCATTTTTGGCTTGCTGCTAATCAAGGAGAGAGCTCCAGTCTTGTTAAAGAAAGCTCTTCCGGCGGCGAATTAGCTAGGTTATTACTTGCTCTCAAATTGTGCCTTGCAGAAAAAAACCATACTCCTTCATTAATATTTGATGAGATTGATGCAGGTGTTGGGGGAGAAACAGCTCGTCTTATAGGCGAAAAATTAAAAAACCTTTCCTCTCATCGTCAAATCATTTGTATCACTCATTTTCCTCAGGTTGCTTGCGCCGCTCATTTACACTTGAGCGTACAAAAACACTCAGTTGGGGATAGAACAGTAGCAAAAATCCAAAAATTAGACCTTGATTTAAGAGAAAGCGAACTTTTGAGAATGCTTGGCGGTAAAAAAACTCTTTCATTTTATGAAAATTCTTAGTATTAAATGACTCTATTTATTTTAGAATATGAGGTCTTATTTGATGCGCTACTATACAACCTTAGCAACGTTCATTCTCAGCTCTTCTTTATGGGCTAGCGACTATACTTTTTTGAATTCTGATATGTTTGTCAGAGAAAAAAAAGTATTTCACTTCGAAGCTGACTACGGGAAAGTAGCCCCAGCAAAGATTACTACACGGAACGCCTTTGGAACTAAAACTCATTACGGGGAAGGGAACTCTTCTATTTATTTCAGCCATTTCCTCAACAATGAAAATTCTTTAACCTGGCAACTAGGAGCTAACTATCTAGACCTCGGATGGGAGGACAACCCTCACTTCAATAAAGACCAATACACCTACGGAATAGGCTCTTTATCGTGGATCTCTCATTCGATTGAAAAATGGCGCTTTGTTATCAATGGCGGAGTTGCTCTTGACGCTACCTCCTTTAACTTCGGGCAGTCTGCTGTTTATTATGGCATGCTCTGGGGCCGTTACGCACAACATGAAAACCTAGGCATAAACCTAGGTTTTTTTGCTTATTATGGAATTCGCAATGGATATGTACTCCCTATCTTAGGGATCGATTGGGCTATGTCCCCTAAGTGGAAACTTAATGCCGTGTTCCCTATAGATGCTTCATTAAACTACCATTTTGCAACTAATTGGATGACCTCTCTTCTAGCTACTGCTTTAGGTGGCCCTTATCGATTTCCAAGAAAAATTCATGCTGGTGTTGGGGATTATCAAGATGGAATTTTTAAAATCTACTCTACCGTTTTAGAATGGGATTTATCCTTCGTTCAAAAAGATCTCTTAGAGATCGGATTCGGAGGCGGATGGAATTTCGGGGGGTGGATACAAGTTAGTGACGATTACAATCACAATAAAAGATACTACGACTTCAATGGAGCAGCCTATGCTAGGCTCTTTGCTAGTTTAACTTTCTAAAAAAAAGGGAGCTAGAAATAGCTCCCTTTTTATTGCCTATTTCTTTAATAAAAATGAACCTACAAATTTCTCATAATGAGTCTCATCATAATCTGAAACTTTGCACTCCATTGCCATTAGATAAAGTTGATTCTTTACCATTACACATCGTCCTTTAAAATAATTAGCTCCGGTACGAATGAAAAAATCAAGCCCCTCGTGACCTTCTACTAGTACAAGATCTGCAAATAAAAGTTGTGAACCGGCCCCATGTGTTAAAATTCCATTTAAAAAGGCTTCTAAACTCATTTGAGCAAATTCTTCATCTACAAAATCAGGATACTGAGCTACTAATAGCATAAAAACAGACTCAGCTTCTGATGATGAAATATATGCATCATATTTAAGCTCTGTTCCATCTTCATCAATTTTCATTGTTTCTGCAACATGCTCTGCTTTAGCAGGGAAATCCATGCTACACTTTCCCTGCATTGATTCTATTTTGTGCCAATCCTTTAGTAGGATCACCGAGTTTTTTTTAGACTGCTCTACTTCTTTACCTTTTTTAGCACTAGTAATCTCTGAGGAGGATTTAGCATCTGCAGAAAACCCAAGGGGATTTACAGAAAATAAGGCTCCTCCAAGAAAACAAATTCCAAGTGCCGATTTGAACTTTCCTTTTATACCATTCCCTAACTTTCTCATAAATCCCCCAAGAAATTATCTTTATTTATATATAATTAAACTCTTAAATCAGCAATACGCTCTATAACAAATATTAGAAGCCACGAGATCCCTAGCCCTACAGCAAAGGCAATCACAATATTTAGTAACGATTTCCATATAGAAAATTTGTGAACTTCACTTACCGCATAAAGAAGTAAAATAAAGGACCAAACAGCGACAACCAACTGAACGAAAAAATAAATGCTTAGCCAACTAGCTTCCGTAACTGTCATTGGCATTCTTACAAACCCTTCATAGAAAATTACTTCTTTAAATTGAGAGATTAAAGCACCCCAAACAATCACAGTTACCAAATTGGTTGCATTTGTCCAAGAAACACCACATCGCATTTCTAAAAAAGAACCTTTCCCCCCCAACATTCTTCCCGTAAAAGTAAGGAATGTTGTACACAAAATAAGACCAATTGAACCCAATATTGGAGATAATATTAAAGAAATCAAAATAATAGCAGGTAACGAAAAAACACTTCCTAAAGAAAGGTTTTGCGCCATCTGCAATACAGTCGGAAGCCCATAAAGAAGAGATAAAACAAAAAACCGATACTTTATATTATAGTTAATTAATGCGCGAACTGTCTGCCTAGGTTTAACCCATATCGAAAGCCACGGTTTCATTTCTAGCTCTGGCATGTTATACTCCTTACTTACGCCCTACGAACTTATGTTACAAACAACTTAATTAACAACGCAATAAAATAATCTATTTATGTAAAAATATAATTACAAGAGACATAAAAAACACGTAAAAATAGTTGCAAACTAAATTAGCGCATGAAATTAATTAAAACCTTTATATCTGCATATTACAGAATAGATTTTTATTAAGATGAAACATCAGATGACAATTAAGGCATAGCATTGTGAAATACTCGAAATAGATATACAGTGGATATTTGATCCTATCAGGAGAGACCGATCCAATTCAAAAAAGGCTTAAATCTCCTCAAAGTCTAGTAAAGCCTCCTCTTCTAACTCGGATTCTTCTTCAAAAAACACTTCATCACCCTCAACAATAGTCGTCTTTGTTATTTGAGATGGAATTGGCTCTTCGCCATAGATGATTTTTGAACATAACATACTTAAAAAAAAATAAATCAAAATTTTCTTCATCGAAAAATCCTCTTTAATAAACTAATACTTAACACCTCACAAAGACAATCTCACAAAAAAATATTTAGATCCACATAAAACAACGAGTAAACAATTGAAATTATTAATTACATAAGTATATTATTAAATTAAATCAATCATGTTGAAAAGAGGCAATTATGACATTAAACTTAAAAAGAATGAGGAAGTATCAACCTCGTCGTAGTTCTAAGGAGATAAAGTTAAACAAACAAAAACTAATTGACTTAGAACATCAAATCAAGGCTGATATAGGAGAATTTCTTATACTTATTAAAGAAGGGTCTCAGGAAGACGCTTTAAGGTCATATAAAAAAACAAGAGGAGATCTCTTAAAATATAGACCCGACATGGAAAAGGTTGCTGAGGAAATAGGAGGAAGAGTACCTAAATGTGTTAATGAATTTCTCCATACAATAGACACAATCCTTCAAAATCCAGAGAATCCAAGAGAATCTCTTAGCTTGTGGGTAGATGATGCGAAAATCAACTCTTGCTATAACGCTACTCAAAAACTAGAAAATATTCTTTTAAAATAGTTTTTTGGAAAAGTCTCTTAACCTATAGATTAGGAGACTTTCTCTTTTTCTTCCTTAATAGTGCTCTGAAAAGCGTCTTCAAGCTTTGGGAATAGGAAAGCATAACCCGTTTCTTCCAGCCTTAAAGGCCTCACTTCTATAGAAGACAGAATAAGCTCTTTTGCTTTTTCCCCTAGAAATAAAAACCGTGGAATCGAAAAAAAGCAAGGCTTTGAAAGAACTTTTGCTAATGTTTTAGCAAAAGTTTCTTGAGAAACAGGAAACGGCGACACGATATTAACAGGCCCTTTAACAATATCTTTTGTTAAAATATGATAAAAAGAGTCCATAACATCTTCTAATGAAATCCATGAGATCATCTGTTTTCCATCCCCTATCTTGCCTCCAAGGCCTAATTGAAAAATAGGCAATATCTTTTTTAACATCCCTCCATGCACCGAGATAACAATTCCAAGTCTTGCATGAACTGTGCGAATAGCAAAAGACTCTAATGACTTTGACGCTTCTTCCCATAAACAGCAAACCTTGGAAAGAAAACCTGCCCCTGCATTACTCTCTTCTGTTACTGGAAAAGAAGAGCTTCCATAATATCCAATAGCTGATGCAGAAAGAAATACTTTAGGTGGTGATTTCAACTGTTTTAACAAAGAAACAAAGAACTCTGTCCCCTTTTTTCTGCTTTCTAAAATTCGTGTCTTTTTTGACGATGTCCACATACCTGTTGCAAGATTTTCTCCTGCCAAGTGAATGATCGCATCAAAACCTTCGAAGTCCTCTAACTTCCCTTCTCTGGTTTCTGGATTCCACAAAACACAAGGAACATTCTTTTTTTCTTTTCTTACAAGACGAGTTACTAAACACCCTTTTGTAACTAAAAACCGACAAAGAGCCTTGCCTATAAAACCAGAAGAACCGGACACCAAAACTCTTAAAGGAACATTACCTGCCATAATTAAAACTCCCTATCTAAAGGCACAAACCGATTGATTTGTGCCTAAAAAAGACTCCACACCCACTATTTACAGCTTCCACAACCGCTATCTTTACTGTTTTTATCGCAAGATCCTTTCTCGTGACAAGGGCAAACACATTTTTTACAGGATAAAAGAGCTTGAATGCTGACAAGACCCGCAAGTCCAACAATCGAATACACCACACGGCTAAGCATCGCAGTATTACCACCAAACAACCAAGCCACCAAGTCAAATTGGAAAAAACCCCAAAGACCCCAATTTAGGGCTCCAATTACCACAAGAGTTAAAGCTACCCCTGCCATATATTTACACTTCATATAATTCTCCTTAAAAAATATTTTTCACTTACTACTTAATAGTAAAAAATCTCAATTGATTTGTCACTCTTTTTCTAAACTATTGTCAAATCCCCAAAAATCAGATTTCTTCTTTATTTTTTTCCTTTTGACTATTCTATGACAATCCATTAAAATGGCCTAGAAAACTTAGGGAACTTTTATATGACACAACTTAGAGATGATGAGCTTTCAAAACTTACCAAATTATGTCGAATCGAGTGCTCTGAAGAAGAACGAATAAAACTTGCATCAAATATTTCAAAAATCCTCTCTTATATAGATCTACTTCAAGAAGTTGAAACAAAAGAAGTCCCCCCCTGCGTTCATATTACAGAACATCTTTCTACTATTACCAGAGAAGACAAAATCGAAACAACTCTTTCCAGAGAAGAATTTTTCTCTAATGCGCCTTCTCATATCGGTGGAATGATTCGAGTCCCCCCTATTATTAACTCTTCAAAATAGAGATTCCTTATGTACGATCGATCAGCTTTTGAAATCCACAATCTTTTTGTTAAAGGAGAATCCTCTGCCACCTCTATTGTGGAATACTTTTTAAACAGAATTGAAAAAAACGATCAGAAAACAGGAGCCTTCCTTTCTGTTTTTTCAGAACGGGCTCTTAAAAAAGCTGAAATTCTTGATAAAAAAAGAAAAGAAGGTAAGCCTGTTGGTAAAATGGCAGGAGTCCCCATTGCTTTAAAAGACAATATCCATGTTCATGGAGAACTTACAACCTGTGGATCTAAATTTTCATCTAATTATAGAGCCGTATTTGACGCAACAGTCACTCGCCTTTTAGAAGAAGAAGATGCTCTTTTAATTGGAAAAACAAATCTTGATGAATTTGGCATGGGTAGTTTCACAGAAAACTCGGCTTTCCAAAAGTCAAAAAACCCATGGAACCTTGAGTGCTCTCCTGGAGGATCTTCTGGAGGTTCCGCCGCCGCTGTTGCAGCGAGATACTGTCCGCTTGCCCTCGGCAGCGATACGGGTGGATCCATCAGACAGCCTGCCGCTCTTACAGGGATTGTTGGATTCAAGCCAACCTACGGAAGAGTATCTCGTTATGGCCTTGTTGCTTTTGCTTCTTCTTTAGATCAAATAGGGCCTTTAGCCACTTCTGCTTTCGATGCCGCTTATATTATGGAAACTCTAAGTAAACCTTGTGTAAAAGACTCTACTAATCTCAAAGCCTTACCGCTTCCATACCTAGAACTTATAAAAAAACCTATTCAAGGAATGAAGATCGGGGTTCCTTGGAGATTTTTAGAATCCTTAGACCCTGTAATAAAAGCTAATTTTGAGGAAACACTTGCTACCTTTAAAAGTTTAGGCCTATCTCTTGTAGAGATTGACCTAGACATCCTTAAATATTCTTTAGCTGTCTATTATATCCTAGCCCCCGCTGAAGCTTCAACAAACCTAGCTCGATATGATGGAATTCGCTACGGCCTTCGTTCTTCTAGAGCAGTAACTCTTGACGAAGTTTATGAATATTCTAAACAAGAAGGATTTGGAACTGAGGTGAAAAATCGCATTTTACTTGGAACTTACGTCCTTTCGTCCGGATATAAAGAGGCTTACTATAAAAAAGCACAACAAGTTAGAACCTTAATCATTCAAAAATTCAAACAAGCCTTTTGCTCTTGTGATCTTATTGCTATGCCTAGCACCCCAACTCCTGCTATGCCTTTAGGCTCTATTCAAGATCCATTGCAATCTTATCTACAAGACATTTACACTATTTCAGCAAACTTAGCAGGCCTCCCTGCTATTAGCATTCCTTCTGGGTTTACTTCTGATCAAAAACCTTTAGGATTTCAAATGCTAGGATCTTTTATGGAAGATGCTAAAGTATTACAGGTTGCTCACCACTTTGAACAAGCCACCTTATTTAATAAAAAAATCCCCCCCCTTTTTTACTCTGAGGCATAATATATGGAACACAGCCCATGGGAATCCGTTATAGGACTTGAGATCCACGCGCAACTTAACACGGAATCCAAAATTTTCAGCTCCGCTCCCAATCGTTTTGGAGATGAACCTAATACAAACATATCGGATGTATGTACAGGTCAGCCTGGAACACTCCCAGTCCTTAATAAAGAAGTAATCCGAAAAGCTGTGCAATTTGGCTGTGCTGTAAACTCTCAGATATCACTTTTCAGTCAATTTGACCGAAAATCTTATTTTTATCCAGATAGTCCCCGCAATTTTCAAATTACTCAATTTGAATTCCCTATAGTTATAGGGGGCATGATTACAGCAAAAGTCGAAGGAGTCTCTAAGGAATTTGCTATCAATAGAGCTCATTTAGAAGATGACGCTGGGATGCTGAAACACTTCAGCAGTTTTGGCGGAGTTGACTATAACAGAGCTGGAGTTCCACTTATTGAAATCGTTTCAGAACCTTGCATCCACACAGCTAAAGAGGCTGTTGCTTACGCAACCGCAATCAAATCTATTCTAGAGTATTTAGAAGCTTCTGATTGTAATATGGAAGAAGGATCTCTTCGTATTGATGCCAACATTTCTGTTAAATTAAAAACTGAAACAGCTCTTCGTCAAAAGATTGAAATCAAAAACATGAATTCGTTTAGTAATATGGAAATGGCTATTAATGCAGAAATACATCGCCAAATCCATCTATATACCCTTCATGCCAATAAGCCTCCCGAAGAAGTTATCCTTCCAGGAACCTACCGATTTGATCCTGACAAAAAAGAAACTGTATTAATGAGAACTAAAGAAAGTGCTGATGACTATCGTTATTTTCCAGAACCAGACCTTCCACCTATACGTCTTTCTACGGAATACATTAATGAAATACGGAGAACTCTACCCGAACTGCCTGCTCAAAGACTTGATCGCTACGTAGAGACACTGGGACTCTCTGAAACTACAGCCTTAACCCTTATCAATGACAAATCTCTTTGCGATTATTTCGAAGAGGCTCTTAGTCTCTGTAAAAACCCTAAATCTCTTGCCAACTGGATTATTGTTGAGTTTGTAGGAAGAATTAAGGATTCAGGAAAAACAATCAAAGCATTTGGCATAGTAAGTAAAGAAGTTGCAACTCTTGTCAATCGGATTGAAGAAGGGACTCTTAATGGAAAAATAGCCAAGAGTGTAGCGGATGATATGGTTGCAAACCCTCTACTCACCTGTGATGAGATTATTAAAAACAACCCAGACTATACGCCCTTAAGCGATACGTCCTCTATTGAAAAACTCATTGATCAAGTTTTAGCTGAGAATGCTCAATCCATCTCAGACTATAAAGCTGGAAAAACAAAAGCTTTTGCTTTTCTTATAGGCCAAGTGATGAAGCTCTGTAAAGGAACTGCCTCTCCTTCTATTGTAAATGAACTGCTTTTGAAAAAACTTTCGTAAGGGTGTTATAAAAAATGCCCTTTACTTTTGATGGTCAGTGGATTCCGAGCAGCACAAAATCAATAGAACCTAAAAAACCTATAAAAGTCCAACTCGTTAAAAGGAAGAACAGCACACTCACTGTTATTTTAAATTTGCCCCTTTCAGAAAACGACAAGGCTGAGCTTTCTACAAAAATAAAGAAAAAGCTCGGATGCGGCGGTGCCGTAAAGGAAGATAACATAGAAGTACAAGGGGATAAAGTAGACCTAGTTAAAAAAATTTTGGCAGAAATGGGACTTAAAGCGTCCTAACCATTTTTAATGTCGGTGAATTCAGTGAAGCCTCCCCTAATCTAAAGACTTAGGAGCTTCCGTAAAAAGAACTAGTTCACAAGATCACAAATACGAGGACTAGAACTATTTGTAGACGATAGAACAGAAATAGGCACTTTAGGATACCGACTCAGTGCTGAACACTGCGGATTATGGTTAAACAAGTGATAGTGCTATAGTCGTTAAACCTGTTCATATCAGATCGAGAGTAAGTCGGATTGGTAGATTGATCCTTCTAGTCTATCGCACACACTAGCTGCACCTCAGGGGAATTACTTAATATTACTAGTTGTACTGGGGTAATTTTAACCAAGAAGTAGCGATTCATCCTCTAAGCTAAAGAAATAGAGGTTTTCTCGCTTACGATTATAAATCCACCGATAAAAATACTAGTATACGGATTAAAAATATCCTTTTTGCCAAAGCATCTTAAAGACTTGAAAACTTTCTCTTTCCTATTCCATCTGTTTAAATATATGCCCTGTTTTAGAATAAAGAAAAGACCTGGAGCAATTCCAAGCTCTAAAAGCCTCTCCCAAAGGAATTCATCCTTAGCACCTTTTGCATATAGTTGCTTGCCACATGTTTGTGCTATACAAGAGGGAAGAGGCTTAAGATTTGTAGATTTTTTCGACAGCAATTTAGAGATGTGAATAAAAAAAGAAAAAAATAAAGATCAGCAATAAAATTAGTGCGATTCACATAAGTTCCTTACATCCTTACTAAATTTATGCATTAGAGAAAGAATAAGAAAAGTCAAAAAGCTCATAGCTCAAGTTTTAACTAAAAAACAAATGCCTTTGCTTTTCTTATAAAGCAAGGAAACAGGAGACTCCTCATCTCGGCTCAAGACCTATAGGCTTCATGAAGAGGGATCACTTCACCCTGCTGCGCTCATGCATTAAATAGCAGCGAGAATAGAGCCAGCGTGTCTGACAAAAAAACCTATTCACATCTTACAACCTTGCGCTCAACCGTATAATTAAAAATGCAGACCTAACGAATTCCGCATCATCTGATTAAAAAAATGGCTAACAAGCTACTAATTCATCTTGCTGCCTTTCTTTGCATAGATGAATTCAAACTAGAGAATTTAACTCTTCTAAGGCTAGTTCGTGAGCGTAATGTAAAAGCCTCCGCTTTGAATAGCGAGTTAGCCTAAGTTTAAAAACTTTCATAGCGTGGAGGAGCTAGCATTTCTAAAAAAGACCTAGCCAATGCCATCCAACTAGCACAAAAAAAATTTATTCTAATATTGAGATGTACCTATCAAATTTTTCAAAGAAAGTAAAAGAAAAATTCGAATAAATCGATTTCTAATAAACAAAAAAAAACCCTCTAGATAGCTTCTTCTTCAGAAACAGTCTAGAGGGATAAAGAAAACTTGGCGGCGACCTACTCTCCCACACTCTTGTGTGTAGTACCATCGGCGATGAAA
>CAMDHO010000042.1 GCA_945898205.1 Chlamydia trachomatis
GAATGAGGATGGAAGAGTTGTGATGAAAATTATTGATGTTCTTTTAAAAATAAAAGATTTTGTTTTTTAAAAAGAGAGCTAGAGGATGTGTTGATTTGAAGGTGATTTTCCTGAAAAACTGTCAAATATTTTTAGTGAAAACGCCGTGGGTACTTCTGCGGTGTTTTCAAGATTAACAGAACTGTGCTCATATATTGTAGTCATATATAAAACATACCCGAGTTAAATTAATGTTACTAGAGATTATATCATATTAATAAATATAATTAAATATTTAACTTAACTTTGCTTTGTTTTTATGTGTTATTGATTCGTGTTTAGTGGGATGTGGTCATAAAGCTTGGAGGGGATGTCCTAAAAAAGCCAATGCTCCAAAAATGCTCCACTCAACAACTAAAAAGGACTACTTTAAAAGAATATCAACTACTTAAGATTTGTTCTTAAGATGCTGATGTCTAGATAGTTGTTTTTAGTGTTTTATAGCTAATTGTCGTTTTTATGAGACTTAAAATCTCCTGGGAGCAATCCCGTGCAGGTTCGACTCCTGTTCCGAGCAATATTATAAATCAAAGAGTTATGACATAGCGTAACACCTGACAATTGAGACACAATTGTGTACTGGACCACTAGTGGGACAGTGCGAAACATCAGGGAGTTAATTATGGCATGCATCGAGAAAAGAGTTCACTCATCAGGATCTATTACTTACCGCGTTCGCATTCGCGTTATGGGATCTCCAAATATTTCAGAATCATTTCCTACAAGACGCGCAGCTAAAGAATGGGCTGACAAAATGGAAGCCGAAGTAAGACAAGGCAGATATTTTGGAAGAACAGAAAGTAAAGAACGCACTTTCGCAGAGCTTGTAGATCGTTATATAGAGCAACAAGTTCCAAGCAATCCAAAGTCCTTTAAAAAGTGCATTGTTCAACTCCAGTGGTGGAATAAGCATTTCAAGGACTATTACCTTTGTGCCATCACGCCCGCTGTGATTGCAGAGGTCAAGGAGCTGCTCATTAAAGAGGTAACTCCTCGCAAGACTCTCAGATCTCAGACAACAGCCAATCGATACTTAGCAGCTCTCAGCTGCGCATTTAGTATTGCAGTAAAAGAATGGAGTTGGCTTAAAGAAAACCCGATGTCAAATATTTCCAAGTACAAAGAGGGAAAAGCCAGGGAGAGATTCTTGACTAAGGAAGAAGTGGAAAAACTTTTAGAGATTTGTAAGGCAAGTAAAAGTCCTCATCTTTATGCGGTGACTTTTTTTGCCATTTGTACCGGGGCGAGAAGGGGAGAGATTTTAGGGCTTAAATGGAAGGATTTAGACTTTGAGCGTCAAACAGCTACTTTTAGGGATACCAAGAACGGAGAGAATCGTACGATTCCTTTAGCTTCATCTCTGATGTCTCTACTTTTAGAAGAAAGGAGCGATAGGACTATTTTAAGTGAGTATGTGTTCTCAAGCCTTGATGGAAAGCGGCCTGCTGAAATTAGGGAAGCATGGGAAAGAGTTGTGAAGCAAGCTGGATTGCCCATCTGTTTTCATACCTTAAGACATACTGCAGCTTCTCATTTAACCATGGGAGGAGCTTCTATGCTCGAAGTCGGCGCCATTCTTGGACATAAAACCCTTGTCATGGTAAAAAGGTATAGTCATCTATCTGTTGCAGCGACAGCTAAGGTGATGAATCGCATGAATGAAGATGTTTTAGGAAAAGCGAATGGTGCGCAATCAAGATGATAGAGATTCTGGGAAAAGACAAGTTTGCGACCAAATCGAGACTTGTCTTTCTTCGATATCGGAAGTGGAAGTTACAAAGCTCGGTGTTTTAAAAAAAGAGCTCTCTTGTATATTCCAAGACTTTCGAGAGGAAGTCGATGCTTTCAAGCAAAAAATTGCTAAAATGCCTCTTCCTGTTTTTATTCTCACTTGGGCTGATTTCATTATAAAGGATAAAACATCCGGAGAGCATCACTTAAAAATGATGCTCGATATCATGGAATCGGAGCTTTTTCGTTTAGGTTCACTTGAAAGCTTTGCTAAGCTAAAGCCATTCCTTGTTCTTGAAAATATTCGTCGGTTTTCTAAGTGGACTCTTGAAGGAAAGGAGGATCGGGTTGTTTCCTATAAAATCTTTGTTTCTTGGCTTTCCAAAGAGACGTTTGGTTATGTTTCCGAGAGTGTTGATTTGGACCGTATCGCTTCACACAAAAGGCAAGTCTCTTTTGAAACCTACATAAATATTCTAAGCCATCTCGATCTCAGAGAGCGTATCCTTGCAAAGATGTTTTATTTAGGAGGTAGTCGAGGCCTTGAAGAAGTTCTTTCTGTGAAAATAGAGGATGTTGATTTCGGAAAAGGGGTTATTCGTCTTGAGGAAGAAGTCTCTTATCCTCGCCATCTTTTTGATGATATTGATGAGTACGTAGAGGATCGCGAAAGAGGGTATGTTTTTATGGGGAAAGATGGAGAGCGGATTTCTCATACGACGTCTTTTCGGGCTTTGAAAAAAGTCGTTTCTGATTTAAGGCTAGATCCAGAATTTACATTCAAAGAGTTTACAAAAAACATCTGATTTCTGATTGTTAAATTTTTTTAGCAGTCTCCTGTCGAAAGTGCCAGATTCTATTGACAAAATCGCAAGTTTAAATTAAAATCTGCTCGTCTTTATAAGGTGGTCTTATCAAAGACGAGTCGAATTTTTAAACTTAACAAATGGAATTTTTTTATGGTAAAAAACTTCGGAAAGCCGAGCAAGATAAATGGTCGGCTGAAAACGAATATTGTAGGTCCTTACGTAAGGCGTACATCAAAAGGAGTTAAACTTATAATGCCTCACGCGCGAAGTAAGTAATTCTGGAGGGACTGGGTGCAACCAGTTCCTTTTTTTTTTAAATTAAACTCCAAATGTTGAAATCAGGATATTCGGATTCAACGTTTTTTTTCCATTTAAATTTTCCAGTTTAAGTAAGTTTGTTTAAAAACATAAAGTATAAAATCCTAAGGCAATTTATGGTCAATGCTAGATTAGCAGAGGTTAGCGATAGTGTAGAAAGAAGCTTAAAGAGTGTTGCAATAGGCTGCTTTAAGACTGTGCTCCTGCTAAAATATCCATTTTTAGCTATTCCTTTGGCGGCATGGGAAGGTTATCAAAGTAACCGAACCTCTGAATTTATAAAGGAGTTGGATGAAAAAATTGCAGAGATTGAATTTAGAAAAATCGATGAGGAGTATATTAAGAGCGAAGAATTTTTTGATTTAATTCAGAGAGGTCTTAAAATTCGCATGCAGCATCGATCTAAAGAAAAGGCTAAATTCATAGTAAACCTACTATCAGAATCTATGAGTATAGATCGGGATAGACGTTTTAGCACTGATATAAAAGAGGCGTTTTTACTCATGATTGATGGAATGTCAAATGAGGAGCTGGTTTTTTTAAGAGACTTTGCCCAAGACAAATACAAGGGAAAAAGCAGAGATAATATTTACCAAGAAGGTGATGGTCAATCTATAGCTATGGACGCTTTGTATGCAAAAGGGATACTTAGAGATGAAGACACGTGGGAAAAACATCTTACAGTTTCCATGCTAGGAAGAGAATTTATTGAATATGTCAAAATATTAGGTCGTCAAGTTTAGTCTGAATTTTATCCTTCATGACCTCTTCTTTCATTTCTTTAATAGGGAAAAGAGAAGAGGTCTTGTCTCATGATTGTAAGATGATTTTTTATGAATCCATAGAAATTTGCAAAATTTTTACGGATTGCGCAATGTCGCGTTGCGTTAAATTAGCGCGCAATGTTACATTGCGTAATGTCTCAATTGTTAGGAGTGTGTATGCAGATTCTAGAAACCATTGTCCCATTACGGGACTATTGCCGAGATCACGCATGGCCTCGGTTACCACAGTGGCATCACTGGATTTATGCCGGAGCGCCAATTGCAAAGGCATGTGTAAAAAAGATCGGAGGAAGATATCTTGTTGATCTTTTAGCTTTTCAAAAGTATGTAGAAAGCGCTTCTTTAGAAGAGAAGGAGGCAAGATGATAAAGCCTCTTTCAACTTTTCCTTGTTCTCAGGATTCAGAAATGATTGTCCTGGGTTGTGCTCTATCAAGTTTAGAGCACTTAAAAGTTGTAACTACAAATATTAAAAAAGAAGATTTTTACTTTGCAGCACATCAAATCATCTTTGAATCTCTTTTGGATTTAGAGAGTTCAGGAACTGATGTCCATCTTCTTTGTGAATCTCTAAAAAGACAAAATCAGCTTTCTCAAGTAGGAGGAGCAGCTTATGTTATCCAACTCGTTCAGTTTGCAGGAACTTCGGCTTACATAGAAGAATATGTAGAGGAACTCAAAAGGTTTTCTATGCTCAGAAAAATTGCAGGGCATAGCAAAACAATAGAAGATCGAGCTTTGAAGGGGAATGAAGATCCAAAACTTCTTTTAGAAGAAGTTCGAAATTTTTTAGGAAAGCAGGAAGAGCAGAGTATAAAGCCTCTTTCCATTCTTCCTATTGCAGAGCGAATCAAAAAGGAAGAAGCTTTTTTAACTGCTCATAAAGGGAAAAAGTATCTAGGTCTGCAAACACAGTTTATTGAAGAGTTCAATGACTGTTTTTTAGGACTGAGAGGCCTTAATCTTTTGGCCGCAGCTCCCAATAGCGGAAAAACAGCTTTAGCTATCCAACTCGCTATTGATGCTGTCATGACAAATCAAGACGTGTGTCTTGTCTTTGTATCTTTAGAAATGTCCTCTGATGAAATCTTTAGACGAATGGTCCTTTTACTTGCAGAAATGGACTACCGTACATTTGTATTTGGGCCTTGGGGAGAAGCTCATCAAGAAGCGATAGCTCGAGCCAAGAAAGTACTATCAACGTTTCATGAAAGGATCCAAATTCTTGAATCATCGTCTTGTCCTTCCATAGATGCTAAAACTATTACAGACTATGTGAGTTCTTTGAAGGTTAAAACAAATTGTCAAAGAGCCATTGTTGTAATTGACTACTTGCAGGTTTGGCCAATCAATGCTTCTATGAAATTTTTGAATGAAAATGAAATAGATAAATGGCGGATAGGGGAGATGAAAAGGCTTAAAGACTTTTTAAGTCCAGATCCTGTGATAGTTATTTCAGAAGCTCGTAAACCAAGCCTCAAAGAAAATACTTGGGGAGGAGACTTGGCTGATGTAATGGGATCAGCCAGAGCTACCTATACGCCAGATGTCGTAATGCTGCTTACTCCGGTTAAAGGAAAGCAGCTTCAAATGCTCTGGGAAGAACATAGAATGTCTTCTGTTGGTTATTTGAGTCAGGAAGAAGAGGGAACAAAGATTAAAAGCTTTTTGGAAGCCCAAGGTATTGCTCTTTGCAAGCTTGAAGTTCCTAAGGCTCGCGATGGAATGCAGAAATTCAGTTTGCTTTTAGAGTTTCATTTTCAGCGAAACAAATTCCAGAAGCTAGATCTTGAAAGAATTCGTAAGACTTTGAATTTTTCAACTTTGAATAAGTCTAAGACTTTGAAAAAGAAAGGGAATAACCAATCTTTTCTTGACCTGTTTTTGGAGGTGTAAGTATGGACTTACACTTTTTGCAAAAGAAGATGGACTTGGTTCGAGACCCTAAAGAGGCTCTTGAACTCATGAAAAGTGGTATTAGTGTACTTTGCTCAGAAGAAGGCATTGAAATGCTTTCTAAGATCGTAGATCGAGTCTTGGCAAGGGAGTCGATAAAAGACTCTGATGCCAAGGAAATGGTAACGTCTAAGTTTTTACAGCAATGCTTAGTTCTAAATTTAGAGTTATCATCTGTTACAGAGAAAGATTTTTTTCGTAAGAACCTCTTTGTTTGGGATTGGATTTTTCTAAAGAGATTGATTTCTATAGGCATGCACGGGAAGAAAGTGGCTAAGCAGATTGTAGATGTACTTGAAGAGAATTTGATAGTATATCGTCAGGGGACAGGTTCTAAAAGACTTCTTAAATGTTGGTTTTTTTTAGACAATAGCTCAAATGTTTTTCTTTCTCCTGTTTTTCTTATCCTAGCAGAAGCGGTTTGGATTGATATTGTTAAGACCTCTTGGATGCGTAAAAAAAAAGTACTTCAGCTGTCCCCAAAGGTGTTTGGATGGCAACCATTAAACCGCTTTTGGAGAAGAAAAAAAACATAGTTGTTCAAAGCACTTCTACAACCTTCTATGCTAGCTCTGGAAAACAGATAGTTTCCATTGCTTGCATAGATCCTAAAATCACAGGACTTGTCCAAAGGGGAATAGAAGAATTCTCTTCTTTAACAGCTCATAAGCTCCTTCGTTGGCAGATTCGGACTGGTTTTGAAAGTTGGATTCAACGAAAGGAAGATCCTCGTCTTATTTGCACAACTGGGGGTTATGAAGGCATTGCAAGATTGATCGGATGCTCTAGTAGTCATAAGGCAATATCTATTGTTAAAGCTTTGTTATATGCCCAGGCTTATTCACGTTTTTCTTTTCATGATGGGAGTCAGGGAAATATGATTCTTCTTAGAGAAGCTGAACGTCATAGGAATGGAGAACCTTCTAAGATCAACATTATTTTAGGAGAGTTTCTTCTTCCGAACTATACCCATTTTCTTCCTAAAGGCGAAAAAAGGCGTCTAATTCCCATTCCTGCTTTACCACCGTTGATAGGATCTCATAATACTCATGCAGCTCAAGCTCTGTTGCAGTTGCTTGTATTAGAGGAATTCTCTAATCAGTCTATGATTTTTGCTGAAAGAGGGGATGTTGATTTGCCGATACAAACATGGTCTGAATTAGCAAATGAAGCAGGCCTTCCGAAAAGCATCTTAAGCAGAGTCATTGAAGGATGGGTAGATCAACAGTTTTTAAATCGGATTGGAAGTGATCGTTATTCAATAGGAGATAGATATTCCCTAGAGCTTGAATTTTTAAGCAGTCAAGGGCAAACACGGATAGAGGGCCGAAAGAAAGCTTTACGAAATGCGGGAAAAAGAGAAAAAAGAAGAGAGGAATTTTAAGGTCCCCTAACTATAAGTTAGAGCTCCCCTAACATTCTCTTTGAAGGTCCCCTGACTTATGAGGATGGACGTTTTATAATCAGGGAGTTGCGTATAATTAGAGGCGACGGTTACGGTAACGGGTATTATTTGACATGAGTTCTTCTTCAAAAAATGGAACTTCCCATCCTCGTGGTTGAGCATTGTAACGATGTCTTGTAACCTTACCCCTTTTTAGGTTCAACTACTCAAAAACCAAAAAGATATTCGGCCTCAAGTTGGGAGTTCCTTCGATATAAAAGTAGAGCTTTAGATCTGGCTTTTGGATCGATTCAGGCATTCTGATAAAGATAGGCTTCTGCTCAACAAGAGATTGCGTTTGGATTGTATTCTTCTATTGGTTTAGCCTTCACCAGTTGGCAGGTTCTATTTCGCTTACCTATTGAATAGAAATGATCTGCTGTGAAATTTTGTCGGTCTTTTAATCAATGGGCAAACTTGATTTTGCCAAGAATACTACATTTTAGATATTTCTTTAATTAATTTATCAAGTGAGGAACCTTTTGAAAGTCCTCGATTGCCATTTGTTAGTGCATTGTTAACTTTTGCCCAAGTTTCATCTTTGAATTCTTCTGTAGCAAACTCAATCAGTCCGCTTTTGGTATGAGGATATTCTTTATGTTTTGCATGATAAAGTTCTATCCATTCAATGATTTGTTTCTTAGTATAACTAGGTCTATTCATATGGTTTTTTACGCCAAATTCCTCTTCGAGTAACTTAGGAAGCGAAGATCCTTTTGGAAGACCTCGAAGCCCTTCTAATAAGGCTGTTTGAATTCTTCCCCATGTTTCGCCATTGAGGTCACTAGAAGCGAATTCTATAGGTCCACTTTTGGAGTTGGGGTACTTGTTGTGTTTGACATGATACTGTTCTATCCAATTGATTATTTGATGCTTGGTGAGTTGTGGTAAATTTTTGCGATTTCTTATGCCAAATTCTTCTTCTAAAAGTTTTGCCAGAGATGATTTGCCATTGAGACCCCGACCACCTTGGACTAAAGCTCTATCAATTTTTGCCCACGTTTCACGTTTGAAGTCCCCCGAAACAAATTCTATGGGGCCACTGTTTCTGATAGGATATCGATCATATTTATCATGATGCTGATTTACCCAGTCCAGTATTTGAGCTAAGGTGAAATTAGGTAAATCCATGTGGTTTTTCACCCCAAATTCTTCGTCAAGTAATTTGGGAAGAGAAGATCCTTTTAAAAAGCCTCTTCCTCCAATATTTAACGCAGTGTCCACTTTTGCCCATGTTTCGCCTTTGAAATCATCGATTGCGAATTCGATAGTTCCACTATCTCTAGTAGGGTATTTACTGTATTTAGAGTGGTACTGATTTATCCATCCTACTATTTGAGATCGGGTATAATTAGGTAAATTTGCACGATTTTTTACGCCGAATTCCTCTTCGATTAATTTAGGAAGTGAGGAGCCTTTAGGAAGACCTCGATAGCCTCTAGAGAGAGCTCCGTTCACGGTTTCCCAAGTTTCATTTTCGAAGTCGTTAGTGGCAAATTCTATACCACCACTGGTTTTAGTAGGGTACTTTTTATACTTAGCATGATAAAGCTCTATCCATTTACAAATTAGTGCTTTGGTTAAACCCGATGGATTGACTGTTTTTCGTTTGCTGAAGCCTCTTCCTAAAAAAATAGCTAGAGAAGATCCTCCAGGCAGACTTCGATTGCCACTTAACAATGCATGATCAACTTTTGCCCATGTTTCGTCTTTGAAGTCACCTGAAGCGAATTCGATAGCTCCACTTTTGGAGTTAGGGAGCTTATTGTATTTCGCATGATACAGGTGTACCCATTCAAGGATTTGTTCCTCAGTGTAATTAGGCAGATTCATTTTGTTTTTGACGCCAAATTCTTTTTCTAGAAGTCTAGCTAAAGTTGACCCTCCAGGCAGGTCCCGATTCCCACCTCTTAATGCACTATTCACTTTAAGCCAAGTTTCCCCTTCAAATTCTGCTTGCGCATAAGGGATAATGCCACTTTCTTTTAATGGGTAGACACCATGTTCATTATAATGATCCCTAATCCATCCAATTATTTTTGACATAGAAAGAGGAGGACGATTTATTTCAATTGCAGCTCTAAGTTTCTGAAACGTATTTATATCACATGTTCCACTTGTAAAGCTTATCAATCCATCCAGCGGATGAGTGGTCTGGACAATGTCAAAATTGATATGCTCTACATCAATGCCCTGAGCTTTAAACGTGCGACGAAGGTGTGCACTCCAGATATGATCTCCTAGTAGTTTTGCATCGGAAGAATTGTTTAGATGGAGTTCTTTCAAAAGAGTAGGTAATCCTTTTTGAAATGCTTCATAAACTTCAGAAAGACCCATCGCTTGATTTTCACTATCAGCGGAAACATTAATTAAATATTTTGTAGCGGTCTCAATCGCTGATTTTCTTTTGTTTTCATCAGGAATTAACTCATAAAGACGGGGCGACTGGGTTGTTTTTTCAGAACTAGTATTTCCTTTTGCTTCAGATTCTCTTTTAGGAGTAAGTATTTTGATTGGTTTGAGGATGTCCTCTAAAATCAACAATGAGTAGATCGCCTTTAGATAATTATTGAGATTATCTTTAAAGTCGTCTGCTTGCTGATTCAGAGAAAAAGGAAGTAATTGTATAACCTCAACATGTTCCTTTCCTTCTGCATCTCTGAACAACCTTCCTATCATTTGGATAACATCCACTAAAGATCCTCGTGGCCCCACTATGATGCTACGATCGGCCCAAATCCAATTGGCCCCCTCTTTGAACATATCAAGAGCAATAATGACGTCTAGAAAATCTCTTTTTTTTTGCAAGGTTTTATCTGTTAAAAATCCCTTCTTTGCAGTTCGTCGATCTTCATCAACCAAATCTAGTATTTTAAAACATGCGTTATCGCCTTGTACTATCGTTAGCCCATCATCTCCTTCTAGAATTTGACCTTCATATTGATTCTCATAAATCGCAATGATATCGCTCACCTCTTTGTATTTGCACCCTTGTGAGTGACGAGATTTTGGTTTGGGGATATAAATAACATCTTTGCCAGAACGTTGCTTAATAAGAAGATCGATCGCTTTCATGTAATCTTGACCACAAATCAGAAAGTCAAAACTGAAAGATTTTAAATGCTTCATCGTTTTGAGATACTGATCATAGGGAAGATTGACTCGTTTAAATAATTCCTCTTTATCCTGAGTGATCAGACTGTCTCTATCTCCACGAAAAAAGGTTGCTGTTGTAAGTCCTACTTGCACCCCTTTATCAACTTTTGCGAGTAGTTCGGTAACTAAGGAACCAATACCGTTATTCCCTTTCGCTAAAGAGTTTTTTACATGATGGGCCTCATCTACCCATAAGAGGAAATTTTCGAATAAATCAGCGCGTTTTTTAGTTATTAACTCTTTGTAGACTAAAACAAGTGTTGAGTGAGTACAGATAAGGGCTCGATCTTCAAAGGAAGCTGTGGGAGTTTCTAACCATCGAATCAAATAAGCAACTGTGGAAGTGCTGTCTTCTTTTTCACATAGATTATGAGATGGGGCCCAAATTACTTTCTCTCCATCAGGAAAAAGAAGCTTTTCATAAATGAATCCTGAAGCGATGATCGTCTGTGGTACGGCAATGATGCATCGAAGTTTAGGATTTGTTTTCATCTTATATGCAGAAAGAAAGCACATCATCAATGATTTCCCACTGCCCATCGGAGCATTTAGAATCATATGAGAAGCGTCTTTTAATTCACTAAAAGCTTCCGTCTGCCATTCTCTCGGAGATCGAAAACCATCAAAATACTCAGTAGTTTCTGTTTCTTGAGCTTCCCATGAAATATTGAACCCATTTTGAGTGGTTATCTGATGGTTTGGCAGCATAATTGGATCTTCACGTTTCATTATCACTTCTTTGTTTTTTTATTTCTGAGGGATTATATATGAGAAAATAGCATAAATCTAGTAAATTAAATGGTGTAATGACTTAATCTGTGTTAGATAGTAATGTTCAATAAATTGTTTTGAAGTGTTTCGGTTTTTACTAAAAAATGATAACACATTATTGATTCAAGCAAAGGATGTGCTGCTGAAAATATTTCACTTTGCTGCATTCATTGTAAGGCTGCAAAATCTGATGTAATAGTGGAGAATCTTTTAATAGGTCAAAGATGTTCATTGCTATATGAGCAAAAAGTTTGGAGCGTAAATTTTAAAATTTAAATTGGAGGGGTGTTGTGATTTTTTTGAGTTATTCGCATTCTGATAAATTTCTGGTCAGCACTATAGCGGAAGCTTTGGAAAAAGTGTTTGGAAGAGAAAAAGTATTTTTTGACCAGTGGTCCATCCAGCCAGGAGATGCTATCATGGGTAAAATGAATAGTGCTCTAGAAATGTGCAGCTTTTTTTTCTTTCTTGTTAGCAAAAATAGTCTTTCAAGCAAAATGGTTACATTAGAATGGCAAAGTGCACTTTACAAAAGCGTCCGAGGGGAAGTCAAATTCATCCCTATAAAAATGGACGACTGTGTAATGCCTGCTATTTTATTGCAAAATCTTTATATTAATCTGTATGGGGATGGAATTGAGTTTGCTATACGGCAGATAGTAGACGTTATTTCAGGCGTTAATACTTATAAATCTTCCAACGGATTTCAAAATGTTCGAGCTTATATTTCTGAAATTAATAACGTGATGAAGCTGGAGTTTCGTGCAGAAGCTTATAGAGAACCTCACTCAAAATATCTTATCCTACATGAAAATAGTGAAAAGGAGATGACCTGTCGATCTCTTGGTAGTGAAATATATCATACGCAATTTCTAAAAGAGGTAGAATTGACCAATGGCAAAAAATATAGTGCTTTTATAATCAATCGGAGTGAGGCAACGTCTCCAAAATTTCCTTTTTTTGTAGAAATTTCTGCTCAAGGGGAGAATCCTCTTAAATTTATTGGAGTAATGAAGGCTAATTCTTACGACACCTTTATTGATATCCCTTTTATTAAAGAAAAACAGATTTTGTATAGTTAAATATTGCAAATCAATTTTGTTGAACCTGCAGAGTCTTTGGTGGTTCTAAGAGGGGTGATTCGTTCAGCGTTAGAGAATAGATCTGCTTACTGGGACAAATTTGGGACAGTACATCGCAAGATTTCTCATAACATCACGTAATTTCCGGTGACTTTATTTCTTTTTAGAGGTTACGCTGCTCTATGTGACGTCAGGTGATGTTACGCGTTGTTAGGAACATACTCGAGACTTAAAATCTCCTGGGGGTAACCCCGTGCGAGTTCGCACTCTCGCTTCGAGCAATATTTATCTTCTTAAGAAGCGCCTAGATCTTTTAGTTCTAGGGGAGGTCTCACGCTATTTCCCTTCCGTTTTGTGCTTTTTTGAATTTTGAAGAGCTCTGTAAATACTCACACTTAAGAACTGTTCAGTTAGCTTAATTTGATCTTTATGTAATAGCTTTTATAGATCATGAATTCATTTTAGCAATTGTGAAAAATCAAGAATGTGACTAAAGAAACCGTTTTTTTGCACATTCTCATGAACTCCGTTGACATGGATTAAGACGGGACGGACTGAATAGCTACGGGGTTTGGATAATCGCATTATTTTTTCTTGAACTTCATGTACAATAGAATTTTTGATTTCGGATGTTTGAAATTTCACCTCACAAAGATAAAGAATTTGAGTTTTTGTTTGAATTAGAAGATCTATTTGACACCCTTTTTGTCTTTGTGTTTTTTTTTGAAAAAAAGGCCCTGCCATAACAATTTCTGTCATATTGATATTTAAGTGATCACATATAGAGCTTAAGTTGTTTAGAACTAGATTTTCAAACTGTAGTCCGATAATACTCTCATATCCAGCTAGGTCAGAAAAAGATTTAAAATAAAAAAGTCTTTGTGCTATTTTTTCTTTATTTGGTTGTATGTATCTCGAGTAAAATCGAAGGTAATTGTCTTTGAGTCTAAAATGTTTTAAATTAGAAGGTTTTTTGCTTTTTAGATTCCAAGAACAATCTTCTGCAACAAATCCTGACAAAATAAGGTCTTTGAGATATCTAGAAGTAGCTCCCCCTTTTTCTATCTGAAGAAAATGACAAATTTCATTAAGGTCTAAAGAATCTCGAGCTAAAAGATCTACGATGGCACTATAAGTTTTGGCTTTATTAGAAAAAAGATCAGAGAAAATTTGATCATATTCTCTGTAAAGAAGACCTTGAGATTGAAAGCATAATTTTTGTATATTAGTTTCAGCTGAATCTTCAGGAATGATTTCTTCTAAATATTTAGGTACGCCTCCTGTAACAGAAAGGACTTTAAATTTTTCAAATGCGCTAATTCTGTCTTCGTATTCCTCCCAATATTTTTGACACTCAGATAAAGATAGTTCCTGAAGGACTAAATCTATAGATATTCTTCCTAAAAAACCTGAACTGCTTAAGATATTTTGTTCAATCCAGGTAGATACTGAACCACAGACGATAAAGATAAGATGAGGGTTTTTAGAAAAATGAAGGTCCCATAAGTTTTTTATATGGCCTAAAAAAGAAGGATCTTCAGAACCCATCCAAGAGATTTCGTCAAATACAATCACTAGTTGTTCTTTTTTAACTTGATTACCTAAAATCCAAAAAAGCTCATCCCATTCAGATGCTTGTATTTTAGGGCAGAGAAGTTGTTGAGCCATTTGAGTAGAAAAAGCATCAAGTTGCATTTTTTTAGTAACACCAGGTTCTGGAGGAAGCCCAGAAAAAATCCAATTTTTCTTGCCTTTTGAAAATTCTTGAATTAGTCTGCTCTTCCCAATACGGCGTCGTCCTCGAATAACAACAAAACTGGCTGATTTTTTCTTAAGTAATCGGCTTAAATCATCTAGTTCTTTTTTTCTTCCTATAAACTTCATTGGATCTTCTTATGTAAATGTCGAATGTCATTTTCATGATATGATTTTCTTTTCTTTTTTTGCATCACAAAAATAACATGATGTCATTTATACGAGTTTTGCTGTGTTGGTTTTTTTACATCATGGAAATGACGTTGTAGATTTTTCTAACATGTATTGTTTTTTTGAATTCATTAGAAGTATATTGTTCTCTTGAGGGAAGGTAAAAGTTATCATCCCCTCAAGAATTATTTACACAAAATTTTTTACAGATCCTTAAGAGTCGGAGATCATCCTCCTCTAATTTTTACGATCGAATTGTTCAGAGAAGGGCTAAGAACAATTATCAACGAGATAATGCTTGCTAGTGTGTAACTCAGAGTAATTAAACCACTCATTTATCTCAGATGATTGGTGGAAAATTTCCCCAATCACGCGACAGCTTGATGTACTATTTTAGCAATAGTACGAATAGTAGGATTCCCTTTCTTTGATAAAGCATTCTGTACAGTCGTTCTAGACAGGTTAGTCTCTTTAGCTACCTTTGTGCGGTTTACTTTTAAATAAGCGTCAAGGATTTCTAAAAAAGCTTCAGCGTCATTTTCTTCTAAGCTTTGCAAAAGGGCTTCGGCAACTTTTTCGTGAGATTTAAAGAATGAGCTAGGTTTGTGAATAGAAGAAGTTGAATCTTTTTTACTCTTCACAATGGGTATGTTGTCTAAGCAGAAACTTTGCTTTTTTGATGTCTTCTTTTTGGTCATTTTTCTTCCCTCCTAATAAAATTCGTATACTGTTGGTTCCATCTCTATAAAAATATACACGCCATCCATTTTTCCAACGCAGCTCTACTATAGAACTATCCGTTCCTTGAAGCAGTTTACAATCTCCAAAATGAGAAAAAGCTTCTATTCGATAGAGACGGGCTTCGATTTGAGCTTGTTCCTTCACATTCAAACCAGATAGCCAATCATCGAATTCAGGCGTTTTTCTTATCTTTATCATAAGAATCCTTTTCTTGTGAACAGTATATTGTGCGCACAGTATACTGTACAGTTCTTTGTTTTTTTAAGAGGTCAGAGTCATACTTGTACCCACATCTTTTCCTTGATCATGACTCACGTTGGATATCAAGTGCTTACAAAAATGCAGACCATATTCAAATGGGTCTTTTATGGAGAATCCTAGGTGTTATTAGCTGTATACAATCATCCCAGATCTACTTTAAAGCCGCTTCCACGAACTATTGCCCAGAGAACAACCTGTTAAAAAAAGATGTGGGTACAAGTATGGGTCAGAGTGGGGGCATGTCGTTCTTAAGGGGAGTGCTGGGGCAAATTTGGGACAGTACATCACAAGATATCTCGTAATACCACGTAATTTCCGGTGACTTTATTTCTTTTTAGAGGTTACGCGGCTCTATGTAACGTCAGGTGATGTTACGCGTTATCACGAAGATACTTAGGTCTTAAAATCTCCTGGGGGCAACCCCGTGCGAGTTCGACTTTCGCTTCGAGCAACTTTAATATCAATGAGTTATAAAACCCTCAATTCTTTTTCTGGTTAGATTATCAAGTAATAAGTGCTTACTGGGCCACTAGTGGGTCAGTTGCTCTATGAAAAATATCTAATTTTTTAGGTTTCCTATTCCATCTCTTTGCCATTTCCAAGAAATTTACTAATAACTTTTAGCATTTCTTCAAGTCGATTTGGCAAGCGATCCGGTGCTAGTACTGTTTGATGATAGCGCCCCCAGTATTTTTGTAGAGCTTCCAATGTTGAAGAGTCGAACTGAAGCGGTAGTTGAAGCAGCGTCTTGCGATGGTCGAATACTAAACGAATCGCTCTTACGGTATCTTTTTTATTTAAAGATTCAGATGAAGCGAGAGTGTAAAGGTCGTGAAAGTCTTTCATTCGACTGTTCTCTGCTCCTCGGTAAATTGCAGTTTCTAGTTTCTCGGCAAATACAAATTCTACAGGGTAACAGTTCACTGTCAGAGACTCTTCAAATAAAGGCCCTTTGGAATTGGCTAGAAGCAGGAATTCTTTTTTACACACCCGGATTAAATCACCGAATCCTAAATCAATAAAAAGAGGAAATTTGGATTTTCCAAAGTGAACCTCTATTTTGATATGAGCTCCCGGGTATTGCATGTGAAAATGCTCAAGAGGAACAATAGATGGGTTCGTAAACGCTAATTCCATTGCTAAGCTGTTGGATCGCAAAATCTAGATCCATTGTTTCTCTGCCAATATTAACGTATCTAGCTAATAGCATTCCTCCTTTCAGAATAAAATTCTCTTTGTAAGGAGATTTGCATAGACGTACGAGAAATCATTCGGTAATTACATTTTGCCAAACTTCTGCAGGAGTTAAATTTCGTTCTTTGGCAGCAGTTTGTAGCCGTTTTTTAAAAGATTGTTCTAGTGCAGATGTCATGTTGTTAAGGCCATAATATATGAGTTAATATTGATTCTCAATTTTTTAGCATAACTTGAAAGTTTCGTCAGGTCTGCTTTCTGTAGGGGAGAAGATTGTAAGTAGGCTTGAAGAGCTTTGATAGCAATTTCATGATTTAAATATCGGAATGCATCAATAACAGTTCTTTCACGGTCAAAAATTTTCACTGTGTATTTTCCAATTTTTACAGTTGTTAATCCAAGGGTCATATTTCTCATTCGAAGAATTCGGACGTGGGGTCTTTTCGGCGCCTTATCCGTATTAGGGATGGCAATCCAATACTCTCGCATAATCTGATCAGTTAGGTTGTAATAGCAAAGGGCTGAGATAAGACAGATTGCCCCTTTAGGAATGGTGGATACGGTAAGGACTAGTTCCTCAAAATCCAAATTTATTCCACTAATGGCTTCTGTTACTCGATATAGTCCATGACTGATTCTCTCAATCACTCCTTTCTGGCAAAAATATGCTAGCATTCTGGAGGGTATTCCTCTAGAACGAGCTTCGCTAGCCTTGAAGATTGGCTCTTCCAGGAGAGGGGCGAGAAGATTGTGATATTTAGAGTGTTTCATGTCTTACATGTAACATGGGCACTCAAAAAAAAAGTCAATGAGTGCCTATATTACACGATGAATTGGAGCGTTAATGCTTCAATATCAATAGCTAAAAACAAGAGGTTCTTCCTGTCTAGCAAATGGTAGCAGGATCACTATTTATAAAAAAATTCCAGAAAGAGCTTGGACAAAAAAACTTTTAGGAAGATAGTCTTCCTAGGAATTTGTTAATTAAAGTCGGACTCTTATGGTCGCTATTCTTTTTCGAAAATGGCATTTATTTTTTGTTCTAAGCTTCATTCTGAATATATCTGTTTTTTCAGAAGAAATCAACTACAGCATGTTTTCTTCTTTTAATGAATTGATTTCATATGAAACAAATCAGATTCATATTTTTTATTCCGGAGGTTTTGAAGATCTTTCTAATGCTTATCTTAATAGAGGTGAAAGTCATCTTCTCGCGGGGAATTATAACCTAGCTGTTGAAGATTTGAAAAATGGATACGAACTTGCCGAGATTTGTGATCCGGATGTGAAACCGATGCTTATGCTCAGATCTCTTTTAGGATTGGTATTTTCTTACGGGATTATGGATGAAATGGAAGAATTTCATTCGACAGAACAGGAGATAAGAAATCTTTTTGATACTTTTGAATGTAAAAAAATTGAAAAGAGACAAGATTCGAATAGGCCTGGCTTTCGTTTTGGATATTCTGCAATGGCCGCAAATGCTGAAAAACCAATACTGGGCCCGGATGAAATTTCTATTTCTGAATGTGTAAGAAGAGCTAGAACAATAGCAGGAAGTTCTAGGATTTTAATTTCTAATTCTAGAGTTGATGTTCAAACTTTTTTGAATACTCTTATTTCTGATTTAGAGGAGAGATCTGTTCGTTGTTGTTACGCAGGTGGAGTATGGAAAGCTTGTCTTCAACCAATTGCAAATAAATGGCAAAAATGGAACGAAAAATGGAATGTATTTGGAATTCCACCTAATCCAGCATGGGATTAAATTTAAGGATAAATTATGAAAATAAGAATTATAAAGTTTCTTTTTGCTGTTTGTGTTTTTTCTTTTACAATAACACTTCAAGCGGAAGTGTATAAGCCATCCCCACAGGAAATTCAAAAATATTTGTTTGCTGAGCAAAATAGGCCTAATTTTGGGGTGGAAAATCCTTTAAAAGGTTTTCTGGCATTTAATTTTTTTCCAATGGTTCCGGCTTTTGATAAGGCTCAATCTGACAAGATAAGAGTTCTTATTAAAAAAGAGCTCGAAAAAATTGGAACTGTAAAAAAAATAGAATTGATCGCTAAAAATAAAGAAGGAGAAGAAGGGATTGACTTGAGTCCTTTTGATATAGATTCCAATTTAATTTATGAAATTAAAAAACTAGCCTCTTCAGATGGAAAAGATACTGGATTTGTCAGGGCTTCTTTAAGTTTTGAAAGTCGCGTAGATATTTTAAAAACAAAACAAAGTTGTAGTCCTTATCTCTGGTCTAGTAACTGCTTTTTAAAGGGAAATACGGAGAAAGATTTGGAAAAGCTCGTTATTGAGTCTTTGGTTTATCTAATGCGAGATTTTTCAGAGAGTTATCGCGCTGCAAATTCAGATAAGCCTCTTTTTAATATTGTGGGGCCATAATGCTTTCTTTGGGATACAAGAGCTTCTAACCGATGAAGTCAAAGTTTTTATGGTTTTACAACTTCAGATATTGCTTCAAAGTAAATAAAAAACTTTGCGTTTGAGGCCCTTTTCCAATGAGAGCCATTCTTGGACATAAAACGCTAACCTTGGTAAAAAGGTGTAGTTATTATCCATGAAGGCCACAGCAAAAATTCTGGGACGCATAAATGGAGGGATTTTAGAGAAAACAGTCAATGGTACATAGACGTATGATGAGAGATCCGGAAGAAAGATTAGTTTATGACAGGTTAATTGAGGGCTGCCTTTGTTCCGGATCGGAAGAAAAAGCAATCACCCTTGGTAATTCAAAGCTAGAGCTCTCTTATGTTTTCAAGGATTTTCATAAACAAGTGGATTCTTTTAAAGAGCAGATCTCACGACTTCCTGTTGCAGTTTTCATTGCTACATGGGCCGATATTGTTCGAAAAGACAAAGCTTATGGGGTAGAACATCTGAAAATGATGTGTGACCATATAGAAAAAAATTGGTTCATCGGAACAATTGGGGCAAGGAAAATAGCAAAAATCAGAAAGGTCAAATTCAGCAATTAAAACTAATAAATTTAGTTTATCTTTATCTAAATAAAAGAGAAATAATGGACTGAATTAGTTTTTATTTGAAAATAAAAAAAGGAAAGGACATGTAAAGCTTTAGTCATCACACAAAGGCTTGCTATGTCACTCTCCAAATTTTTTTATATCTTATTCCAAACTAAAATTGCAATATTCAAATATGCAGAAGAGCAGGCAGATGCCATTATTTTTTATGCGCAGATCTATAAATGTCACAAAAGATGTGCTTGCTGTAACTCTCAAAAAGTAAGGGTTAAGGATTCCAAAGAGCGGATGTTTAGAGGTTGTGATCTTTCAGGAAGGAAAACTTTTATGAAACTCATGACATATAAATTTCATTGTTTGAACTGTGATAAGACAAGATGGATGAAACTTTCCTTTGCCATAGGTAAATTGCCTATGACAAAATCGCTTATCGAGTACGTAATTTCATTGACTGCTATAGCTACTCTACAAGATGTTGCTGAATTCTGTGGTCTTCAATGGAAAACAGTAAAAAACATAGACAAAGCGAATCTCAAAAAACGACTTAAACAATTTTCTTTTAGAAAACTACGATATCTCAGCATTGATGAAATTGCCATAAGAAAAGGGCATAAATATATGACAATCATCAGTGATGTTACTAGTGGGCAGATTATTTATGCTGTTAAAGGTCGCAAGGAAGATGCTCTTTGTGGTTTTCTAAAGCAACTAGCAAAACGAG
>CAMDHO010000043.1 GCA_945898205.1 Chlamydia trachomatis
TACCCAATCATCTTTTGGATATTTATTATAGGTAAGGCAAGCTATATTTTTGTTTTTCATCTTTAAGATGAACTCTGGGCTGTACCCTTCTCTATCAAAAATCAATATGAATTTATGAAGAAGTGGGTCTTTATCAAATTCAGATTGAGCTAACCGTAAAGGAACATCTTTTTCCAATCAAGGAACGACTTCTTGCTCAAGAACATTTAGAAGGGCCGGATCTATATCTTTAGAAATAAGAAAAAAGGGATTAGCTCCCATGGCATTTACCCAGTAATCGCAGGTCGCATGTAAGCACAGCTTTTGCCGAGACACATAATGTTTTGGAAGAAGTGCCTTTTCCCCGTGATAGACACGGACGTGACCATCTATGTATAGCATAGATGCTTGTTCTGGGTTATCATTCATTCATCCAGTCACGACACACTACTGAATTCCACTCTTTTCCTTTGCCATCTTTTGCTAGGAGTCCGATTTTTTCGCGCAGAGTCTTCACTTCCGGAACACGATCTATTCCTAACAATTTCCCCCACTCTCCCGGAGCACAATAACGAAGTCCTTCAGCCGATTTAATTCTAGATAAGAGCTTGAAGGCTGTGAATAAAAATATTGTATAGAGTCCATAGAAGCCTTTAGACAATTGAAATAGCTTATCTGTATGTCGAAGCAATCCATTAGCAAGAAGGGATGGTAATGCAAAAAGAACTCCGGCATTCGGAACGTCTATGCAGGATTGAAACTGCGGATTTACTGGCCCCATCCCCCCTAGGCTTGATGCTAATCGACCAAGAGAGTCTGTGGCTCCGATTCCAATCGGAGCCACAGAGTCTTTCAGAGAACGTTCGCTCTTTGTAGATAGATAAGTTTCTGTTTTTAGAGAAGAATCTTTTTTTTTAAGCGCTCGTTTCTAATAGCTTGCTCTATTGTGTTTTGTTTAAGCTCAAGCTCCTTAGCTATTTCTCTTGGACTATGTCCTTTGTCAAGACGATGCTGAACTTCTTCAAGAACGCTAGAAATTAATAGCCTGGGTTTACGTTTAGGAGATGTTTTTCTGTAAAATCCTCCAGGGCCTTGTTCTCTAAATAATTTTACGCTAGGTTTCATAGTTATAGAAGGAATTTCAAAAGCTCTGATAATTTCAGCTTGAGTTGAAATACCGCTCACACAAAACTGACTGACAATCATTTTAAAACTTTTGACGTCCTCTTCAGCGAGACTAAATACGGGCATTGAGTGCCCATTGAAATAGCATAGTTTGCCATCATCTTTCGTATAGGCTAAATCTTTATTGATTGCTACGGTGCCTTCTGCAAAGAGAGGGATAAACATTTGAGGTTGTGTCATACGATTCCAAAAAAGTGATTTCTGCCTCACTTTAATATCAGAAATCTGATTTTTTTGGATCTTTTTTAAATCATTTGTTTCTTTTTTTTAACAAGCTGTTTATTTCGATTTTTGACTTCGAGTAGCTCTCTAAGCCCCTTTCTTGTTTCAAAATTATTTTATGAGATCAGGATGTCTGAAATTTGGGTTTTTTTCTATAAGTTTCTTGCGGCCTCCTCCTTTTTTACGCACCTTTGATCCGGAGGAGATAACGCCTTCTTCTATTTCCTTAATGCCCTTATAGATAGTTGTTCTTGAGATGTTTGTAGCCTTAGAAACAAGGGTCGGGCCTCCGCTTCCAAGAGAAATTGCTTCTGAAGCGGCCTAAAGGCGTCTTCCTTTTTCGCTTAAGCAAGAATCTAGAACTTCGTATTTTCCGCGAATGGTTTTTATAAGATCAGTAGACATACTTAAAGCGCATATAGAATCGCCCTCAACTGTTCAAGTTATTTTTCACAGTCCCTAATGAGACAGTAGGTTTATTTATATTTAATCGAACTAGATCAAAATTAGATATTTAATAGCTAAAAATGAAAACGAGCCAGTGAGCAATTGCCATAACAGCGTAAATTACTAAAAATGAATTTGTTGCAAATTCATCAAACTGACTTTTGCGGTTATAGATGATTTTTGCTATTTTCCTTGCCCCAATTGTTCCGATCAACCTTTTTCTTTAACTTTTGCTAAAACTTCAAGATATTTTATTGGTTTTCCTGACATAAAACCTCCATTACACATGCTAACCTCCTTGTTGGTGGACATGGTTAGCAGATTTGGTACGTGATATTTTTTATTTTAGGAACGTAAATCTGACATTTCTATTTGGGGGAAACCTGACATTTCTAATTAGCGCCTACAAATCTTTGTTTTAAAATTGTTTTTTATTTAATTTATTGATATAATTGGTTGTTTGATTTATGTGGTATAATAATGGCTTTAGAATCATTGAGTGGTACCCGACCAATAGATCTCCAATCGTATTATTTTCGAGGAATATCTTTTTCCAGCTTGAAAGAATACTGGTGGAAGGGAAATCTGAATTCGGAAAGTCGCTCAGAGAATATTCTTATATCTTCTCGTGCGGTCGGATTCTCACGTCAAATGTTTAAGATTGCTCAGGTTGTTTTTCCTTCTGCGATATCAACAGTTGCAATCCCTTTAACTCTTTTATTTACAGGTCTAACTTCTGTTTTTAATGGAACAACATGGATTGTTCCGAAAACTTTAGAAAAATTGAAAAGTGCTGAAATCGAACTAAAATTAAAGTCCTATGTTAAGAGTGACGAAACAGTGCTGTCGGATGCTAGAGAAGCTGTAATTATAGAGCAAATTACCGTAGGGCACCAAATGTTAAGAGTTTTGTCAGGTACTGCTCAGATAGCCTTTGCCATTTTATCGATATGTAGTGAATCGGTAGCTAAAGTTTTTCATTATTCTCCAATTTTAATAGGACCTGCTGTAACAATAGCTCTTAAGACACTTCTTATTGGTATGGGTGTGATCTCTATGATACGAGCTGTCAATGTAATCACTCGTTTTATAAAAGCTAATGCTATGATTTCTAAGTTTCGTACAGAGTTTCGTGAACAGCTTGCTAGAACCCCAGAAGACGCGATGTCCTTTATTCAAAAAGAAATAGATCGATTAAATGAATTTGGGCAGTTTAAATTGGAAGAAAAAGATAAAGTCGTGTTTCCAGAGCTTATAGAACTTGAACTTACGGAGAAAGAAAGAAAGTGTCTTAACCAATTTAAAGATTTAAAAGGTGACGAAAGAGAGCAATTTTATAACGAAAATAAAAATAAAACAGTTATCGATCGTTCTTTAAAGAAAGAATCGGCAATGGGGATATCTTATCTAACTCGTCGAGTTGGATCAGATTGTGCTAAGAAAATTTTTGCAAAAGATTTCATTATGAATAAAGAATTCTTAATGGAGATCGATAAAGGGATCTACAAAGAGATGTTTAGACACAAAGTATCATTGATAGGTGGAGTCTTGATGTTGGGTAGTGGTGCAGGTTCAATAATTGCTGCTATTTTAACAAGTGGCCTATCTTTAATGGTCGTATCTCTAGTTGCTGCAGTTTTTTCATCGGGTGTAGAAAGTTTATTTGTTTCAAATGAATGGAAGTCTGCGTCTGAGAAGCTTAGTAGCTATTTCTATGAAAGATCTAGAAAGCCTAACGGCTTACCTTCTTTAGTTGCCTAAAATGTTTTGAAATGACATTGAAAATTGGCCTTATAACCGATTCATTTTGTAATAGTTGATGGATTTTTCCCTAGCCCCCCAAAACTTCCCAAAACATACTGTAATCGCGTTTCATAAAGGATAGCTATCATCGTCGAAAGCCTTCTTCTTGAAACTTATCTTTTAGACCAGGAGTAAGGTGGGCGGTAGAATAAAACAACCTAAAATTTACTTAGATGAGTGTTATATTAACAAGAAGCAACTCCAGAGACGACACTTCGAGTCTAAGCGAAGATGGATGGATTCCTAATGCGAAACTAGTATTTAAGGCAGCTTCAAAAACAGACGATTATCATTCGAATATGAATTGGGAATTATTTAAAGATTGATTTGAAAATAAACTACTTAAAAAAATACCAGAAAACTCTGTTATTCATTTTGATAATGAGGCCTACTATAATCTATAAAGCTGAAGAAAAATTCCCAAAAGCAAGCCATTGAATGAAAAGACTGCAGGAGTGGCTTGAGCACAATAAGTATCCTTGCTAGGAGGGCAGGTTAAAGACGGAATTCTATGAATTGTGTTGCAGGCTTGCTCCTAAACCTGAATTTGCAATTGACCTCATAGCCTCGAAAAAGGGTTGCATCATCTTATGCAGTCTCCATATCACTCTAAATTGCAGCCAATTGAAGCTGGGCGGTTGCTAAGGGGCATCTAGCGGCGCTTAACGACTTTACTATGACAAAAGTAAAGCAGCTTCTTGAAGAGGGGGTTTGAAAAAAGTTAGGAAGGAAGAAGACCGCTTTTGGGAGGAAGACGCAAATCGTTTTACAGAGACTGATGTTTTGAAAAATCCACTCCTTCTGACTAAAGGCAAAAAAGAAAAATAAATTTTACTATGAGTTCAAATAAAAAGGACTATAGTTAAAAAAATAAATTTCGTATTTCGATTTTTAGAAGAGGGTCGGAAATGATTTTTTCGATGCTATGACGGAATTTGTAGGTCCAGTTTGTAGGAAGGATAGTTCCAGGAATGTTGATTCTTTCTTGATCAGGATCTGGCCAGACAAGATGAGGAACAAGCGCTAGGTATTCTGAAAAGAGATTGATGTGAAAAAGACTGTTAGATGTAAGACTTTCTTTTAAAATATGCGTTCTTTGTTCTTTGGATATACAGGGAGAATACTGCCATCCATTCTGCAGGGCATAAAGTGTTGCTTCATCGACCTCGTCTCTCCACCATTGCTCAAGAGTTGTAGAGTCATGTGTAGAAACGCAAGTTAAACTGATCGGGGAATATAAGCTGGGTTCAATAAAATGATTTTGATTATTCTTTTCCCAGCGTATTAATTTTGTTCCACAAATTCCCAGTTCTTTTAAGACAGTCCGAATCATAGATAGAGCATCGCCTAAATCTTCTGCAATAGGTAGCATACTAGAGCTTTTTATAAAGGTAAGTAAAAGCTCTCTACCCAAGGGTTCCCATAGTTCCTTTTGAATCGGTTCATAATGACCTTCAGAGCTGGGACGTCCGGTCTGAATGGCCCAAAGCCTGAAGAGACCAAATACATGATCAATTCGATAGATGTCATAAAAATGACTCGCATAATGAAGTCTATTTTTCCACCAAAGAAAACCTTCTTCTCTCATGACATCCCACTTTGGCATGGGAAATCCCCAATATTGCCCCTCTTCATTATATGGATCAGGAGGGACTCCTACAGAAATTTGAAGATCAAATAGGTGTGGCTCAAACCAAACATCTGCACTATCTGGACTGATTAGAATAGGGATATCCCCTTTAAGAAAAATATTTTTTTCTTTAGCGTGTTGCTTAACATGTTTTAATTGAAGAAAGCAAAGATGTTGCAATGCAATATGAAAAGAGCATTCGCTTAAAAATTCTGTAAAGAGCTGTTCTGCAGTTTCTTTAGAGATATTTTTGTGTTCATCTAGCCAAAAACAAAAGTGAGTTTGATTGTTTTTTTCTTTTAAGACTTTAAAAAGTGCATAGGGTTTGAGCCATGTATTTTCTGTAATAAAGCTAATAAAGTCGGGCGAGGATAATAGGTTATTTCCTTCTTTTTCAAAATACAAGGAAAGAAAAGCCATTTTTTTAAAGTGAACTTCTTGAAAGGAGATCCTAGGAGAAAGATTTAATTTTTGGATGCTTTGAAGTTCTTCAATCAGGTCTTTATGATATTGGATATTAGGTAAGTGATGTAAAGAAATATAGATAGGGTTAAGAGCACAAGAAGATAATGCATTATAAGGACTGGGATCAAGGCCACTATCATTTAAAGGAAGAAGTTGTATCGTGTCTATGTTGAGATCAGAGCACCATTCAATAAGTGCTATCAAATCTAAAAATTCTCCAATACCGCAACTTTGATGAGAGTGTAATGCGCTTAATGGTAAGTTTATTCCTTTATGATGATGAATGCCTATTTGCTCCCAATGAAATCCTAAAACAGTGTTTAGAAGTGTGTTTTTTAAAGAGTCCATCAAAGCTGCCTATAGCGTGAAAGGAATTAATTTTTTAGTTTATTACATAATGAGATAGAGTTGCCCATTTTCTATTGCCGATTTCCAGGCTTTAGACGTTTCAATAAATTGTAAAAGAGATTCTAAAATAAGATTAGGATTTTTGTTGTCAGGGATGTAAAGGAAATAGGCAAGGCTATTGTTTTTTTCGGAATAAGCTAGGTCTCCTAAACGATTCAATAAGCTGTTTTTTTTTAAAGCTTCTTTTAAAACATCTTCTCTAAATTTTCCAGGGGGGAGCTCACAAAGAAAAGAAGCTATAAGAATCCGGTTTAAAGGAGTTTCATGTTCTAACTGTATTTTTAAAGAACCTTGAATAAGGAGTTTGCAAATATATCCTTTTTTAGCAAATAGAGGGATTCCTAAACCTTTACTAAGGCTTTCAATAAGTTGCTCAAAAGGATTCATTCGGATCTCTTTTTGTTTTGATCTTCATCTTCATCTTCATCCTCAAGCTTTTCCTCTAAATCATCTAAGGTTTCAAGAAAGGTAGCTAAAAGATCTTGTTTGTGTTGTTCAGATCGGTAGAGTCTTGGAGAAATTAAACGTACAGCATCTTTCATTTGAGTTAAGATAATGAGCTCAGCAATGAGGTCCTCGGTAATGCCTAATTGTCTAATTAGTTGTAAGAGTTTATCGCTAGAAGGATAACGTTCTAAAATAAATTTCATAAAGTTTTTAGATAGTGATTCAAAGGTAATACGAGAGGGAACTATAAGCTCTTGTTGAGTAAAGCTGGTTTGTATAAGGCCCATTCGAGATTGAAAGAAACGATAGACTCCTAAGATAGCTTGCATAGATCGGGATTCGGATAGAAGCCGATGGAGTTCTCCTTTTTCAATGGACGGCCCTTTAGATTTAAGGTCGTGACCTAGAGAGTGAAGGACGAAAGCGATAATGGTCTTCATTTTTTCAAAGGTATATGTGGTGGCAAGTTCGGCAAAGAGGGTCGAGGGTTCTCTTGGGTTTCCTGTAATATCTCGATAAAGATCTCGTAAGCTTGTAGCCGTTCCTAAGTTTTGTTTAGAAAAGGCTTGAGATTCGTTCATGATGTTTTTGCCAGCTCGGATTTCTCTGCCATAGGTTTCGTTGATGTGATTTTTTACTTGAGTTAGTTTTTCAGCAAGTTCAGGTTCTGAGTTTGCTATTAAAAAGTCTAAAGATTCATCGGCTAAAGAAACATCTGGATAACTATTTAAAATTTCATTTAAGAGTTGATCAAATGTGTTTTTTGAAGAGAGGCGAGATCTGAGCGACATAAGGGCTGCAGCAGAAAGTTCCGGATTTTTTTCTTCAAATTGGTTTGCAATTTCTTGAACTTCTAAAATTGCAAAGTCAGCTTCATCGCCTTTTTCTGTTTTTTCAGTATCTTCTTTCCCTGCTTTTCTGATGCGAGTCTCAAGTCGTTCAAAACGATTTCTCATGGCAATAGGATTAAAGGCAACTTCTATGCTTTCTTTGAATTCTCCAGAAGCTTCATCTTGAGCAATGGCTACTTGAACTCCATTGATAAGTTGTGCTCTGGCATTTTGAATGTTGAGATGGTCTGAAAAAGAACCTCTATCTACCATACACTTAAATTTCCTTTACTAAAGCCTATGAGAGTTGAACTCTGCCTAGGGGTTGTATGCGTATTTCTTGTACAATTTCTTGATAAGACAGAACTGAGAGGTCAGGAAAATCACTTTCAATTAGTTTTCTTACAAAACGTCTTACATCGATAGCTGTTAATAGAACAGGGGGTTGACCTCCTGTTGGGGTAGGTGCAATGGTAGATCTAAGGGCATGTAAAATCATTTGAACCGAGTCTGGATCAAGAGCTAGATAAGAGCCTTGGGAAGTTTGCTTGATAGCTGCACGGACAAGATCTTCAATTTCTGGATCTAAAAGATAAACAGATAAAACAGATTGTCCTTGGGAATGTTTATAACTAATATAGCGTTTTAAGGAAGACCTAACATATTCTGTCAGAAGAACCACATCTTTTTCAGTTTGAGCCCATTCGCTTAAAGCTTCTAATATAGTTCGAAGATCTTTAATAGATATTTGTTCTTGAATAAGTCTTTTAAAAATATCTGTTAATTTTTGCAAAGGAACAAGCCGAGTAACTTCTTTGCTGAGATCCGGGTAGGTTTTTTCAATAAATTCTAAAATACCGCGAACTTCTTGAATACCAAGAAATTCGCCAGCAAATTGTTTATAAAAATAGGAAAGGTGGAGGATCATTACATCGAGAGGTTTCCAAAATTTTATTCCAGCCTTAGTGAGGATTTCTTGAAATTTCACATCCACCCAAATAGAGGGGAGGTTTGTAGAGTTCTTAGTCGTTGTAAAAGGGATGTTAAACCGTTTGAGCGTATCGGGAGATTCATTAGTTAAAAGAGAGTTAGCTAAAATTTTCCCTCGGACAATCGGGACTTCATTTAAAGAGATAGAATATTCATCAGCTTCTAGCGAAGGAGAATCGGTTCTTACATGGACTCCAGGAAATCGCACTCCTAAATCTTGATAAAGAGCATGACGCATTTTAGGGATCATATCATCTATGAATGTATTTCCTTGTTTATCTTTCTTTAGGGCAGAGGATAAGGCAGCTCCGACCTCTAAAATAACTGGTAAAGTTAAAGCGTATTCGTCAGTGGGTCCTCGGACCATAGAATGGCCTGCTGCATCTCCACCAACAGCGGAGCTAATTCCGCCAGTTGAGGCTTCAGCTTTTCTTGAATTATACCAAAAAGCAAAGGCCATCCCCCCTACAATTACAGAAATACTGAAGAAAATAAAAGAGGGAAATCCACTAATAAATCCCATCATAAAGATTACAAGCGAAGCAATAAAGATCGCTTTAGGTTGCCCGAGGAGTTGAGAGGAGATTTCTTTTCCTAAATGAGAATCTTTACTGTCACTAGAAACACGAGTTGTAATGATACCAGCAGTTAATGAAATTAAAAGTGAGGGGATTTGAGATACAAGGCCACCCCCGATAGAAAGAAGTGTATAAATTTGAGCAGCTTGTAAGGCACTCATTCCATGCATGGTCATACCAATAATGAGGCCGCCGACGATGTTAATTACGGCAATTATTATACTTGCAATAACGTCCCCTTTAACGAACTTCATCGCACCGTCCATCGCACCATATAATTGGCTTTCTTTGGTGAGTGCTAATCGAAGGTCTCGTGCTTGGTTAGCGTCGATGACGCCACTTCGCATGTCTGCATCAATACTCATTTGCTTTCCTGGCATAGCATCTAAAGTAAAGCGTGCCGCAACTTCTGCTACTCGCTCAGCTCCCTTTGTCACGACGATGAATTGAACAATGGTAATGATTAAGAATATAACAGCCCCAACAATGAAATTTCCTCCGACAACGAAATTGCCGAAGGCCATGATAATATGCCCGGCATCTGCATGTAAGAGAATTTGCCGGGTGGCAGAGATTTCAATTCCAAGTCTAAATAAAGTAGTGATGAGGAGCAGCGAGGGGAATATGGAGAGTTGAACAGCTTTTGGGATGTATAAAGCAACCATTAAGAGTGTAACGGAAATGGCTAAGTTAATGGCGATTAAGTTATCAAGAATCGTAGGGGAGACGGGAATGATAATCATCATGATAAGTGTGATGATGAAAAGAGCTAAGACAATATCACTGGATCTGTTGATAAAGTCTAAAGCTTTTGCTCCGCCTAGAGTCTTAGCAAATTGATTTAAAGTATTTTTCACTGAAAAAGCTCCGATCCTATCGTTTCAGGTGATTCTAACCCTTCTAACCACTTCAATATTTCTGCAACAGCTTCAAACGTCTCTTCTGGAATATAGCTGTATAGAGTTCCTTTTTCAAAAAGAGTATGTGCTAAAGCTACATTTCGCATAACAGGTATATTATATTCTACAGCTAATTTAATCATCTGCATTGCAACCGAGTCTTTCCCCATGAATAAAATACGTGGAGCGTGCTCTACTTGAGCATCATAAAAAAGAGCGACAGCTAAATGGTTGGGATTTGTGATCAACGCTTTTGCTCTTTTTACAGAAGACGGACCTTCTTGGTATGCGATTTCTTGAGCGACTTGTTTTCTTTTTCCTTTAAAATGAGGGTCTCCTTCTGAATCCTTATATTCTTGCTTTACTTCGTATTTTTCCATTTTCATTTCTTTAGCAAAGTTCTTTTTTTGATAAATTAAGTCAGCAACTGCGACAAGAAGAAAGAAAATACCTACTCGAATAATGACTTTTACTAGGAAATCATTGAATAGCATAGCACTTTCATAGACAGATAAAGAAGCAGAAGCTATGAGTTCTGGAAGGCTATCCCAAACAACGGAATAAATTAAAATAATAGCGCCTGTGATTTTTAAGACTGATTTGATGAGTTCAAAAAGAGTCTTCATTTTGAATAGGTTTTTTAGATTGCTAATCGGATTGAGTTTTTTGATATCGGGTTTCATAGATTCTATAGAAAAAAGAGGCCCTACAACAAGGAAGCTAGTTAAGAGTCCAATACAACAAGTTAACCCGGCAATAGGAATACTTGTTTTAAAGATAACGATTAAAGACTCAAACATTACGTTACAAGCTTTTTCCTGTAGATTGTCAGATTGTCCAATGCTTTTGAATGTACTGATTAGAAATCCAGATAATTCTTGGCAAATATAGCCAGAGGTTACAAGTGTGGCTGTCATTGAAACGATAAAGGTAAAAGAAGAGGCAAAATCTTGAGACTTGGCTACTTGGCCTTTTTTTCTGGCGTCTCGCAGTTTTTTTGGGGTTGCCTTCTCGCTTTTTTCAGCCATATTCTAAAGCTCCTGATTGATGACATCTAATCACGAGTTAAGAGAGTCGTCAAGTTTTTTATTTACACTAAGAGGAGTGTCTTTGAATGGTATGAATCAAGGTTTAACGATTCAATTGGCTCTAGCACCTAATATATGTGGATCTTATATGATCTGGTGCTCTAAAAAGAGCTAAAAACTTAAAAATTTAAATGTGAGTGACTTGCGATTCTTTGGTCAATGATCTTTGACCTGCCCAACTCTTTGCTCCTCATAGAAATGACCTCGTGCATAAGGTTTATTACCAGTAATGTGGCATTTATAATTAATTTTAATAAAGTAAATAAATTTGTTTATTTTTAATTGCGCGTAATGTATAATTAAAAATTAATATTTAATTAAAAAACAAAAGAGGATTTTAAATGAGCTTTATATTGAATTCGATTGGGCAGAGAGTTATCAATTATATGTGGGAGAATCCTATTAAAGTTTGTGTTGTGATAATGGCTTTGGCGATACCTATAATTTTTACGGGCGATAATGAGGTCAGATCGAATGTAATTCAGGCCCCTTTAGTAAGAGGTAGGGAAAGTAATCGAAAAGAGTTAATGGACGCTATTAACGGATCAGCTGCTGAATGGAAAAAGTTTGCAGATGGAGTAAACTGGGGTAGTAATAGCTTTACTGATCAAGATCTTGAGGAAGCAATGATCTTAGCTAGGGAGAACAACTGGAGAAGTCGAGCAGGAACAATTGGAGAATTTCTTGATTTTCGAAGAGTTCCGGATGCAATTGATCTAGCTCCAAGTGCGCCAGCATGGAATCCATTGATGGGGGATAGAGGTCGAAAACCTGTTAGAGAAGGTTTAAAAGTTTGTGGTCTAGGCAGGGAAAGTAATCGAAAAGAGTTAATGGACGCTATTAACGGATCAGCTGCTGAATGGAAAAAGTTTGCAGATGGAGTAAACTGGGGTAGTAGTAGCTTTACCGAGCAAGATCTTAAAGATGCGATGATCTTAGCTAGGGAGAACAGCTGGGGAAGTCGAATCGAGGGAATTAAAGCACATCTGGATACGCGCTCAGTTTTAGCTGTAGATATTCCGAAGATTGGTAAGAGAGAAGGAATTAATGTTAGAAACTCTAGTATAACAGCTTTAAGGCCTATCAAAGGAGATGGTGATTGCTTCTATCGAGCGGTTATGTTTGGTAATTTGGAAAGAATAGCTGGTCAGGGGGACTATGAAAAGAGGAAAAGCTGCCAGGCTTTAACTGAGATTATTAGAAACTGTCGAACCATAGAGGTCCAAGTGAAAGACGATTTCATTCAATGGCTGAATGCTGATGGCGGGCGGACCTCTCTTGAGAAATTAGAAGGGGTAATTGGTAATGATAGCTTTAACGAGGACATGATTACAATAGCTCGTCACCTTACGAACGAAGTTGTTCTCAAGGAAGGAGAGACCGTTGTGCAGGGGGTTAGTTTGAGCAAGCTTATTTATATAGAGTGTCAAGATAGGTTAGCCGAGCTTGTCGATATGGACTTGTTTTTAACCCATGGAGTGGCTGTAAGTGATAGCGTTGTAGAACTTGGGTTATTAGGAAAAGCGTTAGGGGTTAATATTGATGTGTTTACTAAACAGGACGATGAGCTCGTTAGAAAAGATACTACTAAAGTGAATTTCGACCGATGTGCAATTGCAGTCTTATGGGAAGGTAATCACTATAATTTACTTTCTTAAAGAGTGTTTGGTAAGAGGAGCTTCTAGAAGGCTCCTCTAGTTTTATTCCAAGGAAAGGAGCTTTACTGGAAGCCCGCCATTTTTAAAGGCAAATTCTGCTTTGACTTTGCGCTTTAAAACATCTGCTGAAAATTCTTGAGGGCAAAGAAGATAGAATTGGCCACCTGTTTCTAAGTATTTGTCTAAAAAACTATTCATCTGCTGCAAAAGAAGCTCTGAAGTCTCTAGTCTTTTGCCATACGGGGGGTTTGTAATGATGAAGTTAGGGCGGATCTTGGGGCTATAGTAAGCTATTTCATCATAAGAAATTTCGACTCCAGAAACGTCGGCTTTTAAGAGGTTCTTTTTGCAGATATCGGTTGTTTCCCGACTTTTATCAGCTCCAAAGATCAGCCCTTTAGCTAGAGGAATTCGGTTGTCATCTCGTGTTTTTTTCCATTCTTTCCAATCGCCCATGTTAAATTCAGGAAGATTGAAAAATCCCCACGTTTTCCTTAAAATCCCAGGTGGTGTCCGTGTTGCTATCCAAGCTGCTTCAATAAGAAATGTTCCGCTGCCGCAAAAAGGGTCGCAAAGGATTTTTTCTGGTGAGTAGTCTGTGAGAAGCAGAAGTGCGGCAGCTAAGGACTCATGAATAGAAGCTTCAGTTTGAGTTGTTCGCCAGCCTCGTTTATGAAGAGGAGCCCCTGAAGTGTCTAGATATAGGGTGGCTCTCCCTTTTTGGATAAAAAGGTTGAGTTGTAGATCTGGATTTTGAGTGTCGATAGAAGGTCGAGATCCTGTTTTTTCTCTAAAAAAGTCGCAAATAGCGTCTTTGACAACAAGAGAAGCAAACATACTATTAGTTAAGTTAGGATGTTGTACATTGGAGTCAATGGCTAGAGTTCTATTAGGGCTTAAAAATAAAGACCAGTTGATTTTGCGGCAGTTAGAGTAAAGGTCTTCTTTTCCTGAACAGAAAAATTCAATAATAGGCCAGAGAACTCTTGTAGCAATTCTAGATTCATAGTTAATCAAAAAGACATTTTTCATGTCCTTGGGAACTAAAACTCCACAGAATCCTAAGGACACTTTGGAAACGCCAAGCGTTAAAAGTTCTTTTTGTAAAAGCTCTTCAAATCCATAGGGACATGTAATAAATAAATCTTTCATTTGCAAATCTCAGTTGTGAAAAAAGAGGATTACATCCCCGTCTTTAACGATATATTCTTTTCCTTCAGAGCGAGCTTTTCCGTTTTCTTTAGCCCCAGGTCTTCCTTTGTATTTTACCATGTCTTCAAAAGAAACAACTTCAGCTCGAATAAATCCTTTTTGAATGTCAGAGTGGATTTCCCCTGCTGCTTCATTAGCAGGTGTGCCTTTAGTAATAGTCCAAGCTCTAGTCTCTATTTCTCCTGTAGTAATGTAGGTAGCAAGATCAAGTAGGGAAAAGCTGGTTCGGACAAGCCTTGCAAGGCCGCCTTCTGTCACTCCAAGACTTTCTAGGAATTCATTGGCTTCTTGTTCTGAGAGCTGAGAAACTTCTTCTTCTAACTTAGCGCAAATCGGAACGACCATATTGCCCTCAGCAACTGCATAGTCTCTTACTAGTTGGACAAAATCATTTTCTAAAGAGGGGAGGAATTCTTCAGATACATTTGCTACGTAGAGTACTTTTTTAGCTGTCAAGAAAGGATAATCCGTTAGGTTTTCTTTTTCTTCCGTTGAAAGGATTAAGGATCTTAGTGGTTTGGCTTGATTTAAGTGCTCTATAGCTTTTTTTAGAGACTCTACAACAGGGACAAGTTCTTTTTTTGTTTTTGCCTGTTTTTCTATTTTAACTAGGATGTTTTCAGCCATTTGAAGGTCAGATAAAATAAGTTCTGTGTTAATGACTTCGATGTCAGCAATAGGATCGATTTTTCCTTCAACATGGATTACATCAGAATCATCAAAGCATCGGACGACGTGAATAATGGCATTTGTTTCTCTAATATTCGACAAGAACTGATTTCCAAGACCTTCTCCCTCAGAGGCTCCTTTAACAAGCCCTGCAATATCAACAAAGGATACTGTAGCTGGAATGATTTTTTTGCTGTGAGAGATAGATGAGAGTATTTGAAGTCTAGGATCAGGAACGTCAACAATCCCTATATTAGGGTCAATAGTGCAAAAAGGGTAATTAGCAACAGCGGCTGCTGTCTTGCGAAGTAATGCATTAAATAGTGTTGATTTCCCAACGTTAGGAAGTCCTACGATACCACAAGATAGACCGGCCATTGTTTTGTTCTCTCTTTCTGAAAATTTTGTGTTATTTTAAAGGAAAGGAATGAAAAAAGAAATACAAAAATAAGGTTATTCAAGAAGTTTTATTTCTTTGTACTCACAGTACTGAGAGATGTAAGAAATTGTTTCTGAGTGAAGAATATTATTTGAAATATTTAATTCTCTTAGGTTTGGGGCTGTCTTTATAAAGGTAGTAGGAAATCGGAAAAGTCTATTAGAAGAAAGGTCGAGCTTTTCTAGAAGAGGGAACTTCATGAGATCGAGCAATGTTTGTGGGGGGAATTCGGCTAAAGCATTATTGTTGCTGAAATTAAGAGTTTTTAGATTTCGAAGGTAGGGGATGATTTCTGTAGGAAACGTTTTAATATAGGTTTTTGAAAGGTCTAATTCCTCTATTCTAGACAGAGATTCTATATGGGGATCTAATTCTAAAATAGATGTTATAGGAGTTTGTAGACTGAGTTTTTTGCTAAGCAGTGTAAGAACTGTTATAAGGTCGACTTCTTTTCTTGTTTTAGCGAGTTGTTCAACTGGAATAAATGCCATAAGGATTTTTGCTAAATGTGTAATTTTCCAGTTTTTTGATAAAGCAGTACACGTTTTTTTGAATTTCTCTAGATTTGACATTCCTAGATCTTGAGGTATAAATGAAAAGAGCTGATCTTGTTCTTGAATGGCATCTAGAATTCTAGCAAGTCGAGGCCCAGATTCTGTTAAAGCTAGACTATCTAGGCAAAAGGCGACAATCTTTTGGTTGAAAAGAGGGCTCCTAGGTAGATCTAGTATAAAGTCATAAGTTTTATATAGGCATTTTTCTACAGATAAAGCAGTGTCTATAGGCAGGAAGCATGAAATGTTAGGATTTTTTTGAAAATCTTCTAAAATCTGTTGTTGTTCTAAATCAGTAAAATCCGTAAAAAAACCAAGTTTTTTTTCTGAATCTTGAGAAGGACGAGCTTCAGGAGAAGGAGGCGGAGGTGGGGGGCATTCAACATTTGTTTGATTGAAAACAGGTGTTCTAGTAGCCCATGAAACATGCTGATTATAAATAGGGAGAATCATAATTGTCACCTTTAAATAGATAATTGAATGTTTCTAGCTATACAGGTGGATCGAATCTCCTCAATAGCTTCTAAAGGAAATAAATTTTTTGTAAGATTAAGTTTTTGTAGGCTAGTTAATTTATTAAAAAATGAAGGGGGGAGATTTTTAAAGCTATTGTCGCTGAGGTCAAGTTCTTCCAAAGTTGTCAGACTTTCAATGTTAGTGAGTAGAGAGGTTGAGGAACAGTCGTTAGTTTGAAAGTTCAACTTTTTAATGTTAGTAAGAAGCTTGCAAATAGACTCTGGAATAGAGGTAATATGTGTATTGGAAAGATCGAGTTCTTCAACTTCTAAAAGGTTGTCAAGGTGGATTATCCATTCCTGGATCTGTCTAGAAAAGTCGGAAAAGGGGGGGTGATAATGAGTGGCTGCTTCAAGGAGGTTGTCAAAAGAAGATTTAATTAACAATGTAGACGCATGTTTTAAAGAAAGATTTATGTTTAACCTTGGAAAGATACAAATAAAATCTACAGAAGATTCGATTTCTTTTATTACTTCAGGATTTAGATATTTAATTAAAATCTTAGTTAAGATGTCTATGGACTTCGATCTTCTTAGAAGACCAGGTAGGTAAATAAAAGTATTTTTAGTAGATGAAGTTTGTATTGGTATGTTAAGAACTGATTGGATGTAATTTAATAAGATTTGTTGTGGTGTTTCTAGAGTGCAATATATATCATCTATGTCTTCTTGAAATATATCGCTTATAATTTTCAAGAAAACGCTCTCAGAAATACATGCTATGTTTTCCTGATAAAAGGTTAAGATATTCAAGTCTTTTATATGAGAATGTTTAGATAGAGGCTTTTTTACAGCTTTTGTTAGGAGTGGATTTTCTGTAATAGGGGGCTGTTGAAAAAATAATGCTGATTCTTTAGGAATAAAGTGAGTTGTTTTTGAAGAGGGGCTCTCGATTCTTATAGGGCTATCTGCAGAAAAAGCATAGGAGCGGGCCCTTCTTCTAGGGATGGGAGAAATGATTGCGACCCCTTCAACAGGAATTGTACTAGTAGTTTTTAGGTCTGTGTTCATCAAAGCAGTCTCCGTAAAAGAAATTACGAAAAGGATATGGGATTGTTTGTTTTGTGTAAATTAATTAAGATTTTATAAGGATAGGAATTTGTTTTTTTAAAATTAGATCTTCGTTGGCTCGAATAGCTTTTGAGGCAAAGGCTAGAAAAACAGGGGTGTTTTCGTCCTCATCAAAAACTAAGAGTAAGTTAATATTTTCTTTTAATGTGTCTGTGGGAAGTTTGCTTAAGAAATTATTTTCGGTGGAATAATCTAAAAATAAATTAATGTTTTTTTGACTAGCAACAAGTAAAGACTGGGAGGAGGGTTTTAAAGAGAAACTACCTGGAATAAACCCTATAAATGTGTTTTTTCGGATTGTTTTTTCATTTTCTTTTAAGCTTACATTAAAAACACCCTTTTTTAAAGAGAGTTGCCACTTCCTGGGAAGTCCAAGCTCTAGTACAAAATCTTCAAATGTGTCAATGTTTTTTTTTTGTTGTTTAGACATTTTTGGAATCTGTTTTTTGAGAGCCTTTATCAGAGAATGGTTTTCTAAAGCTAAAGGGAGATGAACTCTAATATTTCTTAAAGTCATAAGTTCTTTTTTATGTTGAGCAGATGTCTTTTTTATGGGGTTTGAAAGTTTTACTTTCAAAGCGGGAGTTAAAAGGTAGGTGTCAGGTGTCATGTCATCTGGGATTATGCCGAGGGCTTTCCAATAGAGGCCCCCGTAAGAGCTTAAAAGTTGCTGTCCAGGATTAATGGTATGTAAAGCAAATAAAAGAACTTCTAATTTTCCACCAGGAAGTTTTGATAGAACAGCTTCTATATTGGGGGCTAAAGAGGTGTGGTTAATATACCTTGTAAAGTTCCCCATTGTTATAGCATTTGTTTGAATGGAGTGGGATTTTTTTTTTTTTAGTGGATTTCGAGGGCCTGAAACATGTTCAAGTTGATTTTTATTTAATGTAAGTCCTTGAGCGACATCATAGGCATAAGAAGTTCCTGTAGTGATATCAGATTCTACAAGTTCATAAAGACCTGTGTAGATTCCAATGAAACTACCCATTGGGATTGCTGGACTGTCTGGTTTTAAAAACACTCCTGTTTTGACATTAGGATGGACATAGGCAAGCTGTAGATAAGAAGGTAGACCTGTCTGTTCAACTGCTTTGTTAACCTTTTCAATGTCTTTATATAGTTTAAGGGAAACGACAAAAGCCTCGCTAAAGGGAAGCTTAGCTGAGTGTTTTAGAAGGTAAGAAGTTATCCAGGGAGATCCTGTAGAGAAGGTAAGTCTAAAGTGATTTGGGATATTCATGTTTTTCTTTAATCTGTTTTTGACTGGATTTCGAACGCCTAATAAGTTTGCTTCTTAAGTTAGTTAATAACACACAAAAATAAAAAATCAAGTGTAATTTAAATATTTAAACAAATAAACTTGCATATTGAAATATTTTCTCAAACATAAGAAAAAAGATCAGAAAATATTGCGTTATGGACCGCGCAAAGCAATCTACCCGCATGGATTGCTAGAATAGAAAAAGTTTTTTGAAATGGTTCACATATCAGCTTCGTTTGAAAAAATATAACAAAATAAAATGGCTTTTCTCTTGAAATCTTAAGAAAAATGAATGAAAGTGTCCAATATGGAAAAGTGTTTTCAAAGGTTCGTTGTGGATAAAAGACTTCCGGTCCCTATCGGTATAGCTGATTATAAGGAATTAATTGACGAACAGTGTATTTATATCACGGCGTTTTCACTAAAAATATTTGACAGTTTTTCAGGAAAATCACCTTCAAATCAACACATCCTCTAGCTATCTTTTTAAAAAACAAAATCTTTTATTTTTAAAAGAACATCACTAATTTTCATCACAACTCTTCCATCCTCATTCC
>CAMDHO010000044.1 GCA_945898205.1 Chlamydia trachomatis
GTAACCCCAGATTTGAGGTTATCAGGAATCCAGTAATCAGAGACCCCATCATAAAATTCATTCATGTGTTTATGAGCATTACACCAATCCAGTACTTTTTGACTCCTCATAGCTCTGCTAAAAGTATAAGAGCTTGACCCTAAAGCAGACACAAATATTTGAGCTTCAAAGTCGACAGATCCATCCACAGAATTGTAGATAGAAATGGTAAGACCGGCCCAATCTATAAAAGTAGAGTCCCCGGCTTTATGAGTTTGTATCATCCAGGTATCGTCGCCAGAAGCCCATTCTTTGTACAAGCGACAGAACTGACTATAGCAACAATATTTAATATTTGATGTTTTGTATTCTCCCCAAAGCAAGAGTAGTGTAACTCCTTTTTTTGACAGCTCTTTACGTATGCTCTCAAAATCAGGGAATTCATATTCGTTATGCCCTGATTCAATAGGGAATAACGCTTCTTCTAAATTTTTGTCACACACTCCATCTGGTAAGGGCCAAGAGATCTCTGCATTTTTTGCTCGACTCAAATATTCTTGGACAGTTGTCCTTCCTATTCCAACAGACTTTGTAATTTTTCTAGGGGAACATATTAAACTAAATTTCAAACGCAACACTTCTCTAATTTTTCTCATTTCAATCCTTTTCATAATTACCTCAAATTATTTGAGGTAATTATGCATTGTTAATTAATGAGAGTTAATTATTAAGAATTTATATAGTGTCAGACTTAACGCAAGTTCAACTTTTAATTTGAGTGTATTTAAAATTACTTTTAGGTGGCCGGATGGCGTAGAATGAGTGGCCGGATGTTATAGAATATCCACTTTTAGATCCAGATGAGATTAATGATCTTTTAATGACTCTCTTTAAGTGGGCTTATAAGCAAAAAATTTTCTATCATCACGCACAGCATTTACTCCCAGGGAACATGTTTCATATTGCTATCGACGGAGTGTGGCTTCATCATCATAAGCATTTACATTCCACAGACACAAACGGAAAGAACAGTTGCCCTTATTGCCTTCCTAGAGTTTGCAATAAAGGGACAGAGGAAGAAACCACATATTATCTGCATGCTTGTGTAAACTTTTGCATTCTCTGTTCTGGAGGACTCCAATTACCACTTTATGTACACGTCTTAAAAGCAGAGCAGCTTCAGGGGAAAGAATCTGTCAGTAATTCAGATCATAAACAAGAATGTGAGCTGCAAGCTGCTACAGCAGTACTGCCGCTTCTTAAGAAGCGGCTGCCCCGACTTGCAGTTCGGATATTAACCGATTCTTTGTATGCCAATACCCCATTTATCTATCTATGTAAAAAGCTTGGATGGGATCATCTTATCACTCGTCAAATAGGATCATTAAAAAGGATCAAAAAGCAACGCGATCAAAGAGAGCAGAATGAGATCCAAAAAAAATGGTACTCCAAGGAAAGGACGATCAAAACCCCTGGCGGGGGTAAAATAATACAGAGAATCCAATGGTTCAATTCTATCTATGTAGATGAGGGACTTACTATCCATGTTATCCGCTTTGAGGAAATTCATTATGGGGCATGTGGAAAGCTCATAAAGCGCGCAGATGGTAAAAGCAAAGGATTCAAGACTGAATGGCTTAGCTCCGTCAGGATTACGGATAGCAACTGTTTTGAGTTGGTGAAAGTTGCCAGAATGAGAGCTGATCAAGAAGATCTTCATAACACACTCAAGAATCGAGGCTTTGCAGCGAAGCATGAATATGCCTACTCTAATCCTACCGCTTGGATAGTTTGGAAGCTTTTGATGTTTGTAGCCTTCTGGATTTTTGAACTTTTCAGCTTTACTCGCGCAGCAAGAGATAGGAAGAGGTTAGTATCTTGGCATGATTTTGCTTGGGAGCTCTTTGCAGAGCTAACTCAAATTCCACTTGAGGAATTGCTGAGAGCCCCCTCTTTACAAAAGGAGCGCTTGCAATTTCGTTTAGATTTTCTATAGATAAATAGAGGTTAAGGGAGGGTACGCAAAGAAAATAAAATAAAAAATTTTGAAATCATAAATGCACTGATAGGGAGATTTTAGCGGATTTGGTTAAAATTATTACTTAACATCCGAGCGAGATGAAAATGACAAATACTTTGAAGGTGAATGTTATTCCTCTTTAGAAAATTGATTCACCCTCAAGTGCTGGAAATAATTATTTTTGATAAAATTGGTTTATCTGCAATTTTTTTAACAAAGGAAGGAAAAATGAATAAGTACAAGATGTGGATTGCAATATGGAGCTTGGGATTGTTTGCAAACTTGCAAGCAGAAACCGCTAAAGAAGAGAATATTCCAGCTTACCAGACTAGAGGAGGAGATTGGTTTACAAGAGTTAGAGCCTTATATATTCTTCCTAATGATTCGAGTGGATCCGTTAATACGATCCCTAATTCGGGAATAGGTGTTCAGCCAGCTTGGACTGGTGAGTTTGATTTAGGGTATATGTTCACCAAGAATTTGGGGTCTGAGCTTATTTTTGGGACAACTTGTCATACTCTTCTAGGAGAAAAATCGCTTGCAGGAACTAAAATTGGAACTACTTGGTTGCTCGCTCCAACACTTACCTTGCAATGGCGCTTTTTTCCTTCTTACATAGCTCAGCCTTATCTTGGTGGAGGAGTAAATTATACGTTATTTTATGGAAATGGTTGTTCTCTACCAGGCACAGCCTTTAGTTTAAAGCATTCTTGGGGACCTGCTGCTCAAGCTGGGATAGACATTTTCTTCTTTAAAAATTGGCTTTTCAATTTAGATGCAAAGTATATTTGGATAGATACTGAGGCTCATCTTTCCGGAGCAGTGCAAGGAAAGGTCCATGGGAACATAAATCCATGGGTGATTGGTTTTGGATTTGGTCGCAAGTGGTAGTTTTAAATTAGGCATCCTTTGCGTTTGCTCGAGTAAGTGATGCCTAATACTTGCGCGTATATAACAGAGAGCTCTATACTAGGCTGCGCGCCCGACACATCTGTAAATAACTAATGTTTTTTCGGTTAATTCGCTCTACATAAATTTTCTGCTGCATATAGTCCTCCTTGAGAAAGTGAAGATCAACAACTTTGACTGTCGCAAGAATGCTCTAAAAAAGAAGATAGGGGAGTAAAATCAGACTCTTCCCAAGCAAAATTTTGAATGTGAAAATAGACTTCTTCTATGGAAGCTGAACGATTAATTGCTTCTCTGAGATATTTTGTTCCTCTTCCTACTTTAAGATAAAAACAGCCCACTCTTCGAACATCCAAAAGAGCCTTTCTTTCTGATTGATAGGAAGAAATGTGCATTATATGATCTAACATTGCATTTTTATAATCTAAACTAGTGCGCTCTGTCATCACGCCTTCTTCAAAGAATCTATAGATGTCTTCTATAAGCCACGGCTGTCCCATCGTGCCACGAGCCAGTAAAATCGCATCACAACCTGTAGTCTCGAAAATTCTTTTAGCCGATAAAGGATCAAAAACATCCCCATTAGCAATGACTTTAATGTTTTTAGCCACTCTTTTAGCCATAGTAATATATTCCCAATTAGCAGGGCCTTTATACGCCTGAGCTCTAGTGCGGCCGTGGATACAGATTGCAGAAGCACCTGCTGCTTCTGCAATCTGTGTAATCTCTGCAGACACAATAGAATTAGCATCCCAGCCCGCTCGAATTTTAACTGTTACTGGGATTTTTACAGCAGCCACCATATTAGAGATAATTTCCCCAATTTTTTCAGGGTTTTTCAACATGGCAGAACCGCTACCATCTTTTGTTACCTTATCAACAGGGCACCCACAATTAAGATCTACGACATCAAAACCAAGATCTTCAATAATTTTAGCGGAAGCAGCAGCTAACTGAGGTTTACTTCCGCAGATCTGTCCACCAATTGGATGCATCGTACGCTCAAAATCGAGCATATGAAATGTGTTAGGATCATTTCTGACAAGAGCATCCATCTTAACCATTTCTGTGTAGATAAGTCCTGGTCTATAACGAGCTGTCATGCGACGAAATGGAACATCTGAACACCCAGCTAAAGGAGCGCATAATACGTTAGAGGGAAGCTCTATCGATCCAAGCTTAAAAGGTTTTTGAAGGTAGCTCACAATATAATCAAATAAGTAATGATTTTTTCTAAAAAGCTTAAAGCAAAAAAAGCTAAAAGCGGGCTTAAATCAAGAACTCCTCCGATAGGAGGGATCAGACGCCTAAAAAGATTAAGATATGGATCTACATAATGACTAACGAATCTCATAAACTTAGATCTTGCTAGAGAAGGAAACCAAGATCCTACAACGCGTATAAAAAGTAAAATCGTATACGAAGAAAAAAGTAAATGAACAATGTAAAGAAGAATTCCCATATTCCATGTCTCAAGGTAGTATTTGAAAAGTAGTATACTGAAAATATCCCATTTCTTTCTACCTTTCTCTCTATTTAAAAGATTCAAAAAGACATAAAATCTTCTTTTGTTTTTAAATAAATCTTTTCTCCGGCTAGAATGAAGGAGAAAATAAAGAAATTTGAGAAAAAACTTATGTTCTGGATCGGACTTTATCTAGACGGATCAATGGTCAAATGGGCTAAGATCACACAAAACAAAAAAAAGATTTCTATAGACTTGCTAAGAACCTTTCCTTTTTCAGAAGAAAAGGCCTTCTTTTTTCCTCAAAGTGGTATAGAAGAGTGTTCCTATAAACTAATTTCTGGTTTAGAGACCTCTGAGGTGTTGCTAAGAAATCTGCAAATTAAGCAAAAAGATCGAAAAAAAATTTTAAAACTCCTGCCCTTTCAAATTGAACCTCAACTCCCTTGGTCCTCAGAAGACGCTATTATATCCATACAAATAGCCCCCGGAGATTCTCCAAAAAGCTCTAAGATATCTTTTTATGCAACAAAGAAAGATACTTTACAAAGTCACATAGAACTTTTAAAACAAAAAAATGCAGACCCTGATGAAACATCTTGTACCCCCAATGCTCTATGGCGTTTCGCTCAACAGTTCTTCCCTGATCTCTCTGACACTATAATTCTTCATGTAGGCTCTAAAACAAGCACTATTGTCGGAATAACAAATAGTAAACCCTCTTTTTCTCATTCCTTTTCACTAGGCAGTGAACTTTTTTCCACTGCCTTAGAATCTGAAAAACCCGACCCCTCTTTTCCTAACTTTTTATCTATTTCTGCAGAAAAAACCCCCATCTTACATGAATTAACCGAGCAAGCTAAAAAAGAACTAGATCGTGTCTTTACTTTTTTCTTAAAAAAACAAAAAGATCCTTGGAAAAATATTATTTTAACCGGCAATTTCTCAGCAGGCCCACTTCTCAAAGCTTTTATAGCACATCACCTACCTGATTCCATGAAACTCCACGAGTGTCAAGGAAACGAATCTTATGATGGCATGACATTAGAATCTTACGCCATACCTATAGGACTTGCCCTAGATGGATTACTCCAAGATGGTCTTTCAACCAGGTTTCGTAAGGAAACATTCACCTCTTCCTCTCAAAAAAAAGAATACGTCAAACTTTTCTCATCTTTTGCTTTAGCCTGTCTAGTCCTTACTAGCTCGACTATTCTCATTAGCAATATGTATCGAAATCACAACAAAAAAAAATCAATAGAGGTTTTTCAAAATTCTTTTTCTATCCAACAAAAAACAATAAATACGCTGGAAGATCTCAAAAAAGAAATTGTTTTAAAAGAAGAATCTTTGAACAAAGAAAAAACCCCCTATCAACTAGCACTTCCTATGCCCAATGTTTCTGAAGTATTAGCTTGGTTAAGTTCACACCCTGTATTAACTTCTACCCTTCTTTCTGAAAAAGGAGATGAAGTTGATATAAAAAAAGTCAAATACACTTTAGTTAGATACCCTAAGATAACAACTCCCACTCTCCCTTATGTAGGAAAAATAGAGTTAGAAGTAGAAATCTCTAACATGAAACTTGCAAAGAATTTTCAATCTTCTATTCAAAAAGAAATTTCTTTTATAGATCTTAAAAAAGAAATTTCTTGGGAAGCAAAGGGCTCCACTTATTTTATTTCTTTTTTCCTAAAACCTTATTTAGTCGGTGGTGACTCTTGAAATCCTTTTTTAAAAAATCACTTTCATTATCTCTAGAAAAACACTTAATTTCTCCTTCCTCTTTTTTTATAGCATCTATCCTGCTAACCATTCCTTTTATTATTACGATAATTCATTTCTCACTTGAAAACTCGGAGCTAAAAAAAATAAATAACAGAATTCAATATATCCAAAAAAAATCAAAAACTAAAGAGAGCCAATTAAAAATTGAAGAAAAAATTCTTCATCAAATCAGTCTTTCTAGCCAAAATTATTTAAAGGATTCTTTAGAATCTATGGTGTTTCTAGGATCAGAAAGACAAAAATGGCAGCTCTTTTCTGAACAATTAGAACCTTCTTATCCTATGAAAGAGCGGGTTTCTTTTTTAGAACATGGAAATAACAAATTACAATTTATCCAAACTGACCTACGCAAAAATAAATTTTTTCAAGAAACAGAAGAAAAACAAAAAAATGCAGTTGAAATAAGCGAAGATGATCTTAAAACGCTTCTTTGTTATATAGAAGGGTTGCAAATTTATCCCTATCTTCCAAAAGAAAAAGCTCCTCAAATTCTCATTAAATCCTTTGAACTCGAAAAAAAAACAATTCTTGGAATATCAGATAAAACTTACCACATTCAAATGCAACTTATAAAAAGAGAGGCTCCCTTAAAATTATGAGATGTATTTTTTCTATATGCTTTATACTACTGCTAACCCTTTTTTCTAGCTGCTCTCACCAGACTAAAGCGTCCAATGATTCTTCTTTAATAAGTATTCAGGTTATAGATCGAAACGGTTTTTCTGAAACAATCAGCGCTAAAGACCGCCTTACTCGTTTTCAAACTACTGATTTTAAACAACCTCAACCTTATCAAAAAGTTCTTCGTGTTTTTGGTAAAAATATAGATGGAAAAACCCCTTCTGTTATCACTAGCTATCACTCCAATGGCTATCTTTGGCAATATCTAGAAATTTCTAATGGACGTGCTCATGGCACCTATTGCGAATACCACTTTAACGGCAATCAGAAGATGAAATTACACATAATCGAAGGAATTCCTGAACTCTCTGACTCTGCTTTAAAATCTTGGGTTTTTGATGGCATCAATCAAGTTTGGGATGAAAATGAAAATCTTATCGCAGAACTTTCTTATGAAATAGGGTCTATGCAGGGAACTTCTTTTTATTATTACTCAAATGCTCAAATCAAAAAACAAATCCCTTATCTACAAGATGAAATCCACGGATCTTTTATTGCTTACCATGAAAATGGTGACGTAGCAGAAATTATTCCCCATGAAAATGGTCTCCGCCATGGAATAGCTTCTTCTTTTTTTTCAAATAAAACACTTATCTACAAAGAAACTTTTAAAAATGGACTTTTACTTGAAGGTTCTTACTATTCTGAAAAAGGAGACCTAATTACATCTATTCAAGAAGGCGACGGGAAGCGTTCTGAATGGGAACTAGGTTCTTTAAAACGATCTGTTCAATATGAGTGCGGTTTGGCAGAAGGGCTTGTAGAATGCTTTGATGAAACAGGAAATCTAAAAGTTGTTTTTTATCAAAAAGATGGTAAAAAACAAGGAGAAGAGTGGGAATACTATCCCAAAAAGTCCACAAAAGATCCCTTACAAGCTAAGCTTCTCCTTAATTGGCAAGAAGACCTTTTACAAGGAATTGTTAAAACTTGGTTTCCTGATGGAAAACAAGAAAGCCAAAAAGAGATGTATCAAAATAAAAAAAGTGGTATAGCCTATGCTTGGTATAGAAATGGAGATCTCATGCTCTATGAAGAGTATGAAAAAGACACCCTCACTTCTGGAACATATTATAAAAAAGGGGATAAAAAACCGATTTCCAAAGTATCTCTAGGAAAAGGAATCGTTACTTTATATCACCCAGATGGTTATCTTTTACAAAAAATCTCTTACGAAAAAGGAGCTCCTTCTTTAGATAATGACGCTACAAACTAATAAAATTTTACTTCGTCCATCCCTAATTAAACGGCTCTCTCTTATAGAGCCACAAAGAAAAGAAGCGGCTTCTATAGATGCTTGTCTCTTTCTAATAAAAAATTTTCAAGAATCGTCTTTCAAAGTACTTTCCTTTGCAAGCTGTCCGTTTGAAATTAATCTTTGGCCTTTAAATCGTTGGCTTGCTAAAGAAAAAAGACTTTTACTTACTAGAATAGAAAATGATAAACTAGTTATCTATGAAGTAAATAGCCTAGATGACCTTAAACTTTCTTCTTTTGGAATCCAAGAACCTAACCCTCTTCGTTGTAAAAAAATAGAAACCACGGAAGACTTCCCTTTAATTTTAGTCCCCGCGCTTGGTTTCGACGACTCTAACCATCGAATTGGACGTGGGAAAGGGCATTATGACAGGCTTCTCCCTTATTTTGCTCAAAGTGTTAAGTGGGGAATTGGATTTCAAGAACAGAGCTGTCAAAACCTTCCTATCGAAGACCATGATTTATCTTTAGATAAAGTATTGCTATTCTAAAATAAAAAGATTCACGGTTTTCTTTTAGTAAAAAAGCCGTGAATCTTTTTATTTAACATTATTCGTCTTTAGAAGCGTCTTTACTTTTGGGTTTTTGCTCTTCTTTAGGAGTGTCACAATAACAAGGACCTGCACAAGTAGTTGCCATTACAGTCGCACCAGATCCTACTAGTGTACATGTTGCATACATCTTTTCTTCTCCCTTAGAACAATACCAAAATACCTGATAAGGAGTTAAAGACTCGTTATAATTGTGAAAAGGCTTATTCTCTCCCGTGCCTACCGGATCCGCTGTTCCTATCTGATCTTCTATATAAGAGGTCTCTTGTGGCTCTAAAAGCTTTTCTCCTAAGTTAACCCCATTAGCTGCAATTAACTTAGCATTTAAGGGGAATGGGGTGTTATTATATAGGTATACAGCAGAAAAAGCGCTTTGGCTAGATACAGACAAGCATATAAAAAGTAATGTATTTCTCATTTAGAACCTTTCTTTTCTTCTTTACAAAATTTATTACCAGCACAGGCACTTGTCCGAACACGAGCACCACTTGCTTCAGAGTCTGAAATACAATATGCATCTCCATTGCTACAAAACCAATGCACTTTCATAGGAACAAGGGGTGTAGATGGCCCTTGAGGAGGAAATCTGTTTCTTTCTTTAGCGTCAGACCATTGCACTATTTCCCTAGGATTTACAACCTCTTCTCCAATCAAAGAGCCTTCTGCCGCATATATCTTAGCCACAAGAGGGTATATTGTTTCATTTTCTAATCGAAGGCTTACCGCCTCTAAACAAAAAGTCGTTATTAAAAAAAATAAAGAACCCAAATAAACATATTTTTTCATAAAAATACCGCCTATTTCGGATTGTCCAAATAAGCCCATTTAAAGTCCAGATTTCCAAGTGATGAAATAGCAACTTCTTTTAAATGATCCTGTTTTATATAACGCATATGTTGATGATATATTGGAATAATAGGCATTTCTTCCATAAGAATTGATTCACATTTCTGTAATATCTTATTTCTTTCTTCCCCATACGCTAACTCTGAAGAATCTAAAAGATCTATGTATTCTTCATTTTCCCATAATGTATTATTGGTAAAAGCTTTTTTATATTTAAAAATACCAAGGAAATTTACAGGATCATTAAAGTCCGCAGACCATGAACTGGCTGCTATTTGATAGTCTTGCCTCCCAATTCGTTCGAAATATATATTTCTTTCATTAGACTCTAATTCAACAGAAACCCCAAGAACTCGTCTCCAATCTTGTTGTACAGCCTGAGAAATCGCATGATTTTTCTGTAAAGCGCAATAAAGAAATACTACTATAGGGAATTGTTCTTTTGTTATTTTTAGCTCTTCCAAACCTTTTTGAAATAAAGCTTGAGCCTGTGCCTCATCACCATCTGGAAAGTATGGGTCTGCTTTTATACCCATCGTTTCAGGAACAAAACATAAAGCTGGGCTATATCCACCCTTTGTCACATGCTCTACAAGATCTTTTCTATTAATAGCTAAAGCAAATGCTTTTCGAATATTTACATTATTAAAAGGAAATTTTTCTACATTTAATCGAAAAAAAAATGTTCCAAACATAGGATATAGATGAAGAAGATCTTTTTTTAAGAATCCATCTACTAAGTCAAATGGAAATGTAGAGATTGGAGATCCTGCCCAATCTAGTTCTTTTTTTTCAAACATTCTTACTTCTGTATCTTCCGTAACCATTACTAAATGGACTCCAGCTAAATGAACTGTTTTAGCATCCCAATACTTATTGTTTTTAACCGTGTCTATAAAGTCGCTATGTTTCCATGTTTTTAAACAAAAAGGACCTGAAGAAATCAACGCATTTTTCTTTAAATCCCAACCTTGAAGATCCATAATCTCATGAACAGGGAAAAAAATCGAAAAAGAAAGAAGTTCTAAAAAATAAGGAACAGGTCTCTCCAAATCTATTTGCAAAGTATTTTCATCTAAAGCAATAACTCCAAGGTCTGAAATTGGTTTTTTTCCTTTTTTAATGGATTCTGCATTTTTAATACAAAAAAGTTGATAGGAGTTTTCTGAAAGAAAAGAAGGGTCCAAAGATGTGCTCCAAGCATAAATAAAGTCTTTAGCAGTGATTCTATCACCATTGCTCCAAAATGCTTTTTTTAAACGAAAAATATAACGAGTTCCCTCTTCTTTTACTTGAACTTCTTCTGCTAAAGCTAGTTCACTTTTTCCATTTTTTCCTTCTCTTGTAAGACCTTCAAATAACATATTCATCAAGACTCTTTCGCTAAGATCTCTGCTTTTACGAGGATCTAAAGTCCTTGGGTCTGATACTAAATTTATTCGAGCTTTTTGCTCTGGGAGCTTCGATTTTGGCTGACAAGAAGTTATCAAAGAAAAAACGGATACAAAAAGAAACACTATATATTTTGACATTTTACGCTCATGATCATGTTGATCATTTACTATTATTCATTTCACTTTGAAGTGCAATGAATTCCTTCGATTCAAAACTCTGAATTTTCAGTAAGTTTTGTAGGTTCTTCTAAAATAGTTAAAATTTGAGTAGCGCAGTAAATACGATCTCTTTTCTTCTCAGAAGTTTGCGATACAACACCCATTTTTTCTAATTTTTCAATTGCTCTTTGCGCTGTTGTATAAGCAATATTTAAGCTTTCTGAAACTTTCTTAACGCTTAAATAAGGATTTACTGCGAGCTGTTTTATAATAACATGAACTGTTGAAGAGCTAGTTCCTATGTTTATTTGCCACTCGACAAGTAGATTATTAATTCGTTCTGCACGGGATAACGCGTCCGAAGATTGCAATGCTACGCCATCTAAAAAATAAGAAAACCAATCACCCCAACTGCCTTGAATAGTTACATTATAAAGTTGCTTATAATATTCACTTCTTGTTGCTTCAAAAAAAGCACTTAAATACAAAAGGGGGGAAGGCAGCATATTTCTTTCAATTAGAATCAACGTAATAAGCAACCGTCCCATACGTCCGTTGCCATCCAAAAAGGGATGGATCGCTTCAAATTGATAATGACACATGGCAATATGAACTAAGGGAGGCAAAGTTCTATCATGCAAAAATAATTCAAATTTCCCTAAAGACTCCATTAATTCTTCAGGTGTTGGAGGCACATATTTAGCAGTTAAAAGAGTACACCCAGGAGTTTCTATCCAATTTTGTGTTCGGCGAAATTCTCCAGGCGTTGAGTGAGAACCTCTTACACCTTGCATAAGTCTTTCATGAATTTCTTTGATCAAACAAAGCGATAAAGGAAGTTGATTTAGACGCTTTATCCCATAATCTAATGCAATAATATAATTATTAACTTCCTGCAAATCATCAGAATTCGATCCACATGAGCTCCTGCCTCAGCAGCTAAAATCTCTCCTAAGGTCGCTTGTGTTCCTTCAATTCTAATTGATAAAACAGCCTCACGCGCGATAAAAGGTCTTATTAAAAGATGTGGATTAGGCAATTTACTACCTTCGCGTGAAAGCATTCCCAAAATATGATCCGTTCTTGATAAATTAGTAACTAAAGCGTTATCCCATTCAAATTTTGGAGGCAATGGATTAGGTATAAATGCATTATATCCAGTCAAGGCCCTGACTATTTTACCACTCAATGATGTCTTAATATCCATAAAACTAACCCTATTTCAATAAAGGATATTCTTATTTGCGCGGATGAAAATAAGAAATCTTGCTATTTTCGATAAAACAGATAATCGAAAATAGCAAGATTAAATATTTCCATTAATTACCCTTAACTCTAGCATATTCAGCAGCTCCTAAAAGAGCTGTTTCTGGATTTAAGATTACTTTTACTCTAATATCAGAAAGAAGCGACTTAAAACGTCCTTTATTCATAAAAGAATTCATAAAAGTTCCATTTTTTAATACCTCTAATATTTTAGGAGCAATCCCACCCCCTATAAACATACCACCAGTGGATAAAAATTTAAGAGCTAAATTTCCAGCTTCTGCTCCATAAATTGAAACAAAGATTTCTAAGGTCTTTACACAAGTTGGGCAAATCTTAGCAACTCCACATTCTGATATTACCTTAGCTGGATCTTCATTTTGCATTTTTTCTTTTACCTCCTGTTTTTCTGGAAATTTTTTTTCATCAATAAGAAAACGGTAAATGTTATTTATTCCAGTTCCAGAAAGAATCCTTTCAAAAGATACGTGATCATATTTCTTTTTCAAATAACGCCAAAGTTCCACTTCCTCTTCATTTTCAGGAGAAAATCCAACGTGTCCTCCCTCGCTAGACATCGGATAAAATTTTATTCCATTAAAATAAAAAGCCGCTTCTCCAAGACCCGTTCCTGCAGAAATAAGAGCGCGATTTGCCTGTTTTTCTGTCCCTTCATTCAAAACATAAAATTCATCTTCGTTTAAAAGAAACACGCCCCAAGCATTAGCCTTTAAATCATTGATTAGAAACACAGATTCGATCTTTAATAATTTTCGCAAATTCTCTCTATCCACTATCCAAGGAAGATTTGTCGCATAGCATTTATGGTCTACAATAGGGCCTGCAATACCAAAGGAAGCACAAGAAATAGATGCGCCTTCTGGCAAAAATTCTTTTATAATATCTTCAAAATTAGAAAAATCTTTGCTTGCAAATTTTTGCTCTTTGAATTTTTTTCTTTTTTTTACATCTTCAAAAAGAGCTAATACAACTTTTGTTCCTCCAACATCTCCAGCCAAAATCATCTTTAAACCCTTCTTTGCTTTTTATTTTCTCATTCAAACAAAATATAGATTTTTTGTAGATGACATTCTACTTGACGAGAAGCAGTTTCGAAGTCAATCTATAGATAAAAAATACATACAAAGGAGTAAACGTGTCTCAAGAACTTGCCAAAAAAAAAGCACTAGAACTGGCTTTAGCTCAAATTGAAAAACAATTTGGATCTGGTTCTATCATGACGCTTGGAAAAAATTCAGCCACCAAAGAAATTAGTGTTATTAAAACAGGCGCTATTTCTTTAGATGCTGCTTTAGGAATTGGAGGAATCCCAAGAGGACGAATTATTGAAATCTACGGTCCCGAATCTTCAGGTAAATCAACTCTTGCTACGCATCTTGTAGCTAATGTACAAAAAAATGGTGGTATTGCTGCCTATATCGATGCCGAACATGCTCTAGATCCATCTTATGCTACAAAGATAGGGGTAAATCTTGATGAACTTCTTATTTCTCAACCAGATTCCGGAGAAGATGCTTTAAACATTTCCGAAATGCTTGCAAGATCTAATGCAGTGGATCTTATTGTTATCGACTCTGTTGCAGCTTTAGTACCTAAAGCTGAATTAGAAGGAGAAATCGGCGATTCTTTTATGGGACTACAAGCTAGAATGATGTCTCAAGCTCTTCGTAAATTGACAGCTTCATTATCAAAAAGCAATACATGTGCTGTTTTCATCAATCAAATCAGAGAAAAGATTGGAGTGATGTTTGGAAACCCAGAAACAACTACAGGTGGAAGAGCTCTTAAGTTTTACGCTTCTGTTAGATTGGATATTCGCAGAATAGGTGGAATTAAAGGTCCTGACAATGTCGATATAGGTAATAGAGTCAAAGTCAAAGTTGTAAAAAATAAAATGGCACCCCCATTTCAAATAGCTGAATTTGATATTATCTTTAATGAAGGAATATCTCGAATTGGATCTGTCATCGACTTAGGTGTAGATTTACAAATTATAGAAAAAAAAGGAACTTGGTTTAGTTATAAAGGTCATAGACTAGGACAAGGAAGAGAAGCTGCTCGAGAAGAACTTAAAAAAAATCCATCCATGGTAGATGAAATCGAAAAACTTATCTTACAAATGCGCTCAGATAAGGGGTTTAATCTTCCCATTTCTAAAAAATCAACTGATATTGCAGAAATTGTAGAAGCTTTAGAAGAATAGTTAAATATGTTGAGCGGCTTGTTGATAAAGCATGTCGCTCATCTTTTGAAAAGATGGCGTATAAATATGAAGTTCTTTCAAAGATTTTTCAAATAAGCTCATTTCCTCTTTAAATACAGAAAAAGCCCTCTCCTTTCCAATCAATCGAGCCATATTTATATCTCTTTGATTTTTTTCATCTTGGATTACGTCTCCCAAATCATCTGCAATTTGAAAAGCCATTCCTAAATGATAGGCTGTCTTTTTTACCTTTTCAAGAAGGGTTAAATCTCCTCCTCCAAAAATCCATCCAAAAACAAAAGAAACTTCAAATAATGTAACCGTTTTTTTATAAATTACCTGTTTTACTGTTTCCACATTTAAAGTTGGAGGATAAAGATCTAAGAACTGCCCCCCCGTTGCCCCTAAAATGCCCGAACAATGCGTTGCGCTCTCCAACCCAAGCCGACACACACGGTCAGTCGTTTCATTTGAAAAAAGACCCGATTCTCGCATTACAGCCGCATTGCAATGAATCCGTTCGAAAGCTGCCGTGATTAACGCGTAACTTGCAAGCAGTGCAATTGTTTCTCCATAAACTTTATGAAGAGAGGGTTTGTCTCTTCTTTCATCATCATTATCCATGCAGGGAAGATCATCTGCAATTAATGACGCTGTATGGAAAAATTCTACAGATAAAGCAGCATCAGAAACATTAAGCCCATTTCCTAAAGCCTCAGAAACCATTAAAACAATTAAAGGTCTAAAGCGTTTTCCACCATTTGTTAGAGCATACTCACAAGCATCTCGAAGTTTTGTTTTTTCACCTAAACGAGAAATACTTTTTGCAATTTCTTGCTCAACTTTATCTCTATAAGAAAAAAAATGAGAACCTGTTACATTTCCCGTGTAAGACATTTTTTTAGGTTGTATTTCCTGAGATTTCATTATGCCCCCTCGAACTGTTGCTTCAACTTTATTTTTGATCCTGATGGGATAGTTCCCTGAACGTGCACGCAAGGATAGCAAATAACATCTTTTCCCACCAAAGATCCGGGACTTATCACGCTATTACATCCTATTTGCGATCTATCTCCTAAAATAACTCCTAACTTCTGTAAATCCGTCTTTATTTTTTTATTATCTATCCACACGTTTACAGTTCCATGATCTAAACGAAAATTAGCGCAGATAACCCCCGCTCCCAAATTAGAATTTTCACCTAAGATGCTGTTTCCTACATAGTTAAAATGTGCTGCATGGGAATTTTTAAGAAAAATACTATGCTTAACTTCTGTAGAGTGACCCACTATAGCGCCATCTTCTAAAATCACATCCCCTCTTAAATAAGCGGAGTGCCTAATTTGACAACCTTTTCCTATTAAAGCAGGGCCTTTGATGTAAGCACCAGGTTCAATAACCGTGTCCTTTCCTATAGAAATTAAATGTGGGTTTTCTAAAAAGACTCCAAGAGGAATCTCTATTTCTATTTCCCCGAGTTTGATATTTTTCATATAAGAAGATAGATTTTTTAGAGCATCCCAAATATTTTCAATATCTTGAAATAAGGGAAAAGACTGACAGGAAAAATAATACTCAGGTTCTTTCAAAGGAAATCTCTTGTTAAAACCCTAATAAGATAGCCATTTTAGAGCTGAAAGACAAGCTCTTTATTTCTTAAGAATATATATATAGATATAGAATTCTTCTTATTAAGAGTCTGTGGAAATGTTGATAACCGGTTCGTATTCCATAGATAAAAAAAACTGTTCATAGGTTGTTGATGAGCAGATGATGAATCGTTGATAACTCAATATTTACCAGTCTATCAACAAGTTATCGACCGGTTATAAACAGGTTATGAACTAGGTTTCCACAACTCTTTTTGACGTTTCATTTTTTGAATTTATTGATCTTGTCTGTATTATGTGTTATTGGTACCCTATTTGTTTTTTATGGTAATTTTTTGAAAAAAGAATTTAATGAACACTCATTTTCTTGTTCCTACTTTCCTAAATGCTCTGGTTGTAAACGTCAAACAGATGTGAGAAATCCTGAAGTTTGGATAGAAATTTGTGAGTTTTTTACTAAAGTCTCCTCTATTCAACCTGAGCTAATTTCTAAAGAAATTACTGGATGGAGATCTAAAGCTAAACTTGCAGTTAGAGGAAGCTTTGATCATCCTAAAATAGGCCTTTTTGAAGAAGGCTCTCATAATGTTATAGATTTAAAGCGTTGCCCTTTGCATTATCCAGTAATGGATGAGGCATTAGATGAAATACGTAGAGAAATAAAAGAATGTAAGATAGATCCTTATCAGGAAAAGGGACATTTAGGTCGACTTAGATATTTACAAATGCTAGTAGATCGCAAAACTCTAAAAATACAATTGACTTTAGTTATTAAAGGAACTTTTTTAGAGGAAAATGAGAGGGCGTTTGTAAAGCAGCTTTACAATGAAGGGAGATTTCACTCCATTTGGATTAATTATCTTCCTGAAAAAACAAACTCTATCTTCGGAAACTCTTGGGATTTAGTGGAAGGAGAAGAAGACTTTTTTCAAGAAATCAATGGGATTTTTTGTGCTTTCCATCCTTCTTGCTTTTCTCAAGCCCATCTTTCTTTATTTGATGACATGATTTCTTTTGTTAATTCTTTAGTTGAAGAAGGAAAGAGAGTCTTAGAACTCTATGCAGGAGTTGGGTGTATAGGTCTTTCTTTGGCAGCTACTGCTGAAAAAGTTATTTTAGTGGAATCTTCTCTGCATGCAGAAAAATGCTTTAAAAAGACCTTAGAAAAGCTTTCAGATCGAATGAAAGAAAAATGTTATTTTCTAACCTCTAAAGTTGAGGATATGGACCTGAATTTACAAGCTGTTGATGTTATTTTGGTAGATCCCCCAAGAAAAGGGCTTTCTATAGAATGCAAGAAACAAATTGTTCAATCGGATGCCACGCAACTCATTTACATCAGTTGCGGCTATGAGTCTTTTATGAGAGATTGTAAAGAGTTTTTAGCGCAAAATTGGGAATTAGAAACTGCTAAGGGATTTCTTTTATTTCCTGGAACAAATCATGTTGAGATTATAGCGAACTTTAAAAAATTAGAGTAAATCTTAAATTTTCATTTTTCAATGTTTAATGAAGAATCGTGTGTCAATTTTAGCTTTGGTTTAGGGGGGGCGAAGAGTTGGGAAAACCAGGTTACTGCTTAATTGGATAGAAAAACATAATGGTGTTTATTATGTTGGAGATGAGTCCGCAGCATCTATTCAAAGGAAGTATTTTTCTATAGCTTTAGATAAAATGATTTCTAGATTTTCAGAAGTAGAATCCTCAGATTGGAATACTTTTTTTTCACAATTAGCTAGAAATGCAATAAAAATAAAATGGATTGGTCCTATAGTCATCGATGAGCTCCCTTATTTAATTTATTCTTCGCCGGAACTTCCAATTTTTTTAAAAAAATTTATTGATCATGAATCTAAAAAAGCAAAGCTTATAATAGTTTTATGTGGATCTTCTCAAAGAATAATGCAATTGGTCTTGGAGCTAATCTTCTTTCAGAAATTGCTAGCCGTATTAAAGAGCCTGTTACTTCTTTAACAACGCGTTTTCAACATCTACTAGAGCTAGACTTGATACAAAAAGAGATTCCTTATGGTTCAGACGAACACAATTCTAAAAAAACTTTATATAAAATTAGGGATCCTTTTATTCGTTTTTGGTTTGAGGCAGTAGCTCCGAGACGGAGTGCTTTTTTTCAAGCTTCTTCTATTAATCGTATTCAATGGATTCAAGAATCTTTGCCTTCTCTTTTTTCTCTTACGTGGGAAGAATTGTGTCGATTTGCTATTGCTTTGCTTTCCAAAAAGTTAGGAGGGAAATTGTTTAACCCAGCAGGTCTTTTTTGGCAAGGTAGTGTAAGCTTGTGTCTGTAAATTCAATGATGTAAAGAAATCTTTTTAGATGAAAAAAAAGAGCTTCTGAGATCACTCTTCCTTTGGTCAATCAAAACAAAAGGAAAAAAGATGATATCAGAAGCTACAAATAAACATTTTATTGA
>CAMDHO010000045.1 GCA_945898205.1 Chlamydia trachomatis
TTAATCAAAAAAGATGACAGCTCGCTTTCTTCCTTTGATATTTTAACATCGATACTTTAAGAGACTACTTAGATGCTGAGAGCAATCCTTTATTAAATATATTTTTCCATAGAGAGCTTCATAGAGAAAAATTAGGTTGATGTCTATGGGGCTCTCGCCCCCAGCCCCCGAGCTCCGTCATCGAAGAACGAGACAAGCTCGTTCATCTCAGTTGGTATTGGTAGAAGAGAACGTACAATTTTTTTAAAAAAAGAGGGTCGGGAGCAAAGTCCCCCGCACCTCTAAAAATACATAAGGAAGAATGAGCAAAAAAAGCTAAGAAGTTGCGAATATTTTTTTAAAAAACCGAATTCGATTTAGATGATGTTTTTTAGTCTTGACTTTGGGGTCCACCTTAGTCTAATGGTGAAGGAACCCCTGATTTACTTACTAACTGGGTTGATATCATACCAAATAAAACCTACACATTAAAACCTGATCATCTAGTCCCCTCTGTCCTGATGTCTGCTACAGGGTGTTAAAACTGCTTTAAAGATTTAGAGTAAGCAGATCTCACTAATGAGATCTGCTTCTCTCAGAAAGTTTAAGTAATTTGACCGTTGAATGAATTCAGGTAATCTACCAACTTAGAGTTTGCCATTCTACTGCCTTTTCACCAGAAGTCCAATCTAGAACAGAAGGCAAAAATAGAGAAATTTGTTGTCTATTTTTAGATATAGGGAATGAAGTACTTATATTAAAAACGAATTTCTTTTGGCCCTTGGAAATTTGAATATTAAATCTTTTAATATCCTGTATTTAGGGTTCATCATCCGAAACCCAACCAGCTTGTTTTTCTATAATAAGTTGATGCATCTTAGAAAAGATATCATATTTATTGTATGGTTTAGAACAAAAAGCATTCATTTTAACTTCTTTGCACACATCCTTAGCAGTGGCTCCTTCAGCTGTTAATGCGATAATGGGAACATCCAAACCTTGTTGACGAATTTCTCTTGTAGCCTCGATCCCCCCTATTCTTGCCATCGATAGATCCATAAGAATTAAATCAATTTCTATGTCCTCTTTTTCAAGATGCAAAGGAACTTCGTCTCCATCAGTACATTCTTCATATAGTACACCTGCTTCGTTCATTATTCTGATAATCATTTTTCTGTTAAGCGTGCTATCATCTACAATTAATACTTTCTTTCCTTTTAACGCCTTTTGCATAACCTCTAAAGATAAAGGTTCTGAGCTTTTTTTAACTTGAGCACTTGCTATCATATAAGAAGCTGCCGATTTACTTGTGTCTTTCCCCGGGAAAGTCAGTAGTTCATCTAAATTTCTTACCATGCTTTCCGTCAACAAATGGATTGAATGAACTTCTTCAGATGATGAATCATCTTTGCTTTTTAGAGTCTCGGCTAATCCTGCAATTTGCCCTATAGGTGTCCTTACGTAATGATTGATCCTTCTTTCATAGACGACTCTCGCTTTTTCTTGCTCGGACACAAAATGCTCGCTATGCTCTTCAGCCTCCTGAACTTTACTAAGGTCTTGTAATTGAACCATATAACAACTTTCTCTAGTCTCTAAATCCTGAATAGTGGATAAAGTAACTTCACATTTCAAGATTAATCCATTCTTACGTGTAATCGCACTTTCATATTTTTTCTCTGTATGTAGAGCATTCTTTACTTGTGAGTTTTGAATTTTAAAATTAGTTACATCCACCACAGGAACTTTCTCCAAGCAATCAAATCCCACTAGTTCTTCTTTGGAAAACCCTGTCATAGATAAATAAGCCGGATTGCAATCTAGGATTGTTCCATTTTTATCACAGAGTGCAATCCCCACACTAGAGCATTGAAAAAAATAAGAATCGGTATTTTTTGGGGAGGCAACCGAAACTCTATCGCGTAATTCTAATATAGGATCACTAATTCTTGCATGAAATAATTTAGGACATAAACAACAACAGAATTGCCAATAATTCCCTCTTAAATAGGCAGGGTCTTGCGCAGCTGTAGAAACATCTCTAGCCGGAGACTCTACAACACTTCCCCCTACTGGAGAAAAAGGGAACCCTTCTATAGACAAAGAAAACCTGCTCTTTAAAATTCAATAATATTGCACTCGATTATAGACTATAAACAGGTTTAAAGACAAGTAAATAATACGAACTGACTCGATTCAAAAAATAAACGCATTAATTAGAAGTGTTATTCATTTAATTTAATTACTATAATAGAATTGTATCTATACTCGATATTCTTCTTAATTTTTATTTTACCATTTTGAAAGATAAAATCGGGGTGCGGTGGACTTTTTTGCCACGACACTTTGTTTTATTTTTTTATCTATCTATTCTACAGGTTCCAATTGAAGAGAACGAGATTGTCTCGTTCTTCGATAGTGGGAGTGATTTACGTAATGCTTAGATTTTCAGCTGGCTAGGGAATAAAACCTTTTTACCAACTGTAGCATCTTAGAAATCAGATCCAACTCTAAAAGCAAAGAAAATCCTTAAAAGTCTAGAGTAAGCAGACCTCATCAATGAGATCTGCTTTTTGAAAAAACTACAGCGCTAATTTGACTGCTATAATGAGTTCACGGTAAAATAGCATCAGATTTACAATAAGCCTTTTCTCCCATGATCCAAGTTTGATCAATACTTCGATCATCTCCAAGAATCATGATAGAAAAGAGTAAGCTAGCCGCTTGTTCTTTATCCTTTAGACCACACTTATCTACCAATTGAGACGTTTGCCATTCCACGGCTTTTTGACCAGAGGTCCAATCCAAAACAACGAAATCAGCCTCTTTGCCCGGATCAAAATTACCAATCCTATCATCCAGATATAAGGATTGAGCGCCTCCTAAAGTAGCTGAAAAAAATGCGCGATAAGGTGATAATTTATTGCGCTCAGCTTCCGCAGCATCAAAATGACGAGGATCAACACTTCCATCGAGCATCGTGTTATTGCACATTCCTACTTTATATGCCTCATCAAGAACATTAAGTAGTGAGAATTTATTGCCAGCTCCCACGTCGCAACCAATAGAAAAACGCACTCGATGCTCTGGATCTGTTACTTTACCTAAGCGAAATAATCCACTACCTAAAAATAAATTAGAAAGAGGACAAAATGACACCGAAGCCCCTGCTTTAGAAAGTCGTTTATACTCATCATCAGAAGTCCAGACAGAATGCCCTCCTGTAAATTTTGGACCCAGTAAATTATATTTCTCAAAAACAGCCAAATAGTCTGCCGTACAATGATGAGCGTTCGTATCTCTAATTTCTTTAGGATTCTCATTAAGGTGCGAGTTAAACCAAACATCAGGATATTCTTTTTTTAGCCTCTCGCAACTTTCCATCATTTCATGTGTACAACCAAGAGGAAAACGAGGTGTGATCGCATAAAGATTTCGACCTTTACGGTGCCACTTTTCAATCAACATCTTAGAATCTTTATAGAAATTTTCAGCCGTATCAAAAGATCCTTCAGGTGCAAATCGATCGATCCCAGTCAAACCTCCAATAACCAACATATTTCGAGAAGAAGCTTCTTCGAAAAAGGCTTCCGAGCAAACTGGAGAATGCGTCAAAAAAGATTGACAGGTAGTTGTCCCACCAGATAGCAAATTATCAAAAAAATGCTTAGCTCCTTCTTTAGCATAAGATGGATCGCTGTATTTTTTTTCTTCAGGAAAAATACCTTCTAAAAGCCACCCAAGCAATTGTTCACCATATACCCCAAGAACACGCGTTTGTGGCATATGAATATGACCATCGATAAATCCAGGAAGAATGATTTTATCCTTAATATGTATCGTCTCAATACCAGGAAATTGAGGAGAAAGTTCTTGATAAGAACCATAAGCTTTAATGATGCCATCTTCAATAACCAGCATTCCATCTGAGTAAAAACGTGCCGATTTTTGTTCATTGCCAACATACTTCCAAGGGTCGTCAATAAAATCAAAAAATGAACCTCTAATCGCTTTAGCCTCCACTTAAAACCCCCTCTTTAATAATACACTTAACCCACCGCTATTTTTAGGCATTTAATTTGGAACCTAGCATATCATAAATCTCTCTTTCAAGATCAAACTTTCTATCTTGATATAGGATGTTAAAAATCACCAGTTATTATCTATAGAATTTCTACTTTTTAACTAGATTCAAATGAAGACTACCATTTAAGCTAAAGATATGGAAGTTTTCTTGATCTTTAAACGCTCTCTGTAAATTCGGGAATTCTTTTATGGGAAAAAATCTTCATGATAGCCGGCCCTAATGGATCTAATAAACTCTGTTCAAAAAAAACCACCCCATAAGAACAGTTGTTAGCCTCTTAGTTATTTTCTTTTAATAAAGGATTTTATGCCATTTTATAGAGAAACAGTTCATAAAGTTGTTTTAGAACGCGCTTTATCTAAACTTGGCATAGCCTCTCGTAAAGAAACTCTTAGATGGATTCTTGAAGAACGCCTTTCGGTAAACGGGAAAATCATCAAAGATCCTATGAAACTCGTTACCCCAGAAAAAGACATTTTTGCGCTAGATGGCAAGAAACTGCATGCTGCAAAACCGATACTTCTTTTATTTCACAAACCTAAGGGCTATATTACGACCCGTAAAGATGAAAAAGGGCGTAAAACATTTTACGATCTCCTCCCTTTAACTTATCAGCATCTCCATTCTGTTGGGAGGTTAGACATGCATACAACAGGACTGTTACTGTTAACTTCAGACACGCAACTATCCTCTTATCTGACCGATCCAAATAACGCAATCCCTCGTGTCTATATCCTATCTGTTAAAGGTAAGGTAACTGAAGAAGAAGTTACCTTACTTGAAACAGGAATCCAAGACGAAGGAGAGCTATTAAAAGCAAAAAAACTAATTCTTCGAAAAGTTAGCAACCGAGAATCCCATTTGATCATCACTCTTTTAGAGGGAAAAAACAGGGAAATCCGCCGTCTATTTTTAGCTATAGGGCACGAAGTACTTACATTAAAACGGATTTCTTTCGGACCTTGGGAACTTGGGGATTTAGAGCCAGGTCACTGGAAAGAAGTAAGTCCTTCTATCTCCTGAATTGGATCTGCGCGGCCTTCCGGCTAGCCTGCGTAAATTTTAATAAGAGGTTTGCTATCATTTAGGTTTTCTTAAGAAAGACTCTATTATACCAGTCTATGATGGCTAGGAGATATAAAAAGCCTGTTTTCAAAGGGATATATGTTCCATCGGCTCCAAACTTGATTTGGAGCCGATGGAACAACTCCTTTCAATAAATAAGGATATTTTTTATGCTTTTTATTCGCCTTACTTAGGTTGGGCTTTTGATAGTTTGCTTCTATTCCCATTTTTTTCATTAATCTAGAGACTTTTTTTCTATTTACTAGTAAATTTAATCTTCCTAATTCTACTACCATTCTTCGGCTTCCATAGTAGGGATGTCTTGTATATAGCTTGTCAATTTTTTCCATGATAGTAAGGTCCTCCTCACTTTCTGCTACAGCTTCCTAATAATATGTGCTTTTTGCAATTCCAGCTAATTCTAGTTGATCTCCTATCGTTATGCTTAAATCGTTTGGGTTTATCCATTTTTTACGCTCTTCAAGATTCCATTCGGTGTTTTTTTTTTAAGCCACTCGATTTGAGTAGTAAGTTTCCCTATCTGCTGTTCTAGGTATTCTACATCTTCATGAGCCTCTACTGTTTTCTTTAGTTTTTTGCTTAGAAAAAACTTTTCTGACTCTTCTATTAATTGATTTTTCCATTCTGTTAGTTGAGAAGAGGATAGTTGATATTCAGAAATAATTTGACTTATAGTCTTTTCATTGCCAATTGCTTCTAAAGCAACCTTTACTTTAAGTGAGGAGGCATGACTTTTATACTTTTTCGACAGTTTGATCTCCAAAAATTATATTCTAGTTATTATCGGGTAAATATTCGATTTAAACTAGTCTAGTTTTTGGGGACCATCAATATAGCACTCAAAAAAAGCAACTAAATCGGCAACAAATAACATGATTAGTGATAATAAATAGTTCATTAGACGAGTTAGAGGAGCTGATTCATAGAGAGGCTCTATAGGAACAGGATTGATAACTTATTTTTTGATTAAAAATTGAAGGTTTTTTACAGTTTTTAAATCGTTTTTCACTAAAATTATTAAATAAATAACTTTACTTGTAATAATTTACGCAATATTCTCTAGTTATAATTAATTAAATAGTTATGGAGGCAAAAAAACGAACTATTTTAAATCTGGTATTTGTGTTCTCATTGCCTAGGAAAAGTGGCAATATCACACAATCGCTATACCTAAATAACTACAAAACCATTTTAAAAAGGGACTTTTTTTCTTTGCCTTGTTATGCTTTGGCATATAAAAAAAATATTTAGATTTAATTTAATGAAAATTAAAGAATCAGTAAAAAACACCTTAGACATCTTTCATAGCAAAACGCGAACAGCTCTTTTGTGGATGAATCTTTCTAACGAACCATTTGTCGTGCTTTATGCGTTACTCCCCTTTATCTTACGTAAAGACTTAGGAGCTACCCTACTACAAATCTCTATTTTAACTGCTTTAAGACCCGTCCTCCCTCTCTTTTCTTTTTATTGGAGCGCTAATCTAACAAACCGCAAACACCTCCTACGTTCCAATTTAATAGGAGCTTGGGTTTTGGGAAGAATTTCATTTCTCTTCATCCCTTGGATCGATAGCGTCTGGTATATTATTTTTTGCTGCGCTGTATATGAATTTTTTAATAAGTCAGGAATCCCCGCTTTAATTGAAATTTTAAAAATCAATATCCCTAAAGAATCCAGAGAAAAAACCTATTCTTTTTATTTTGTTTTAAGTTTTATAGAAAGTATCTTACTCGGGTTTTTTATGGGGGGAGTCCTGGATCTTCATCAAAATTCTTGGAAATTTTTATGTTGCATTACAGCCCTTATCGGATTAACCAGCCTCTTTGTACAACTCAAGCTACCTATCCCTGTCAACAACCTCCGCCTGCCACACCCGACAAGAAACAGTTTAAAAAATCGAATTATTCAGCCTTGGAAAGATGCTTTATCTCTACTAAAAACCCGTCCTGATTTTGCTAGATTTCAATATGGTTTTATGATGGGAGGCTTCGGACTTATGCTAATAGCTCCTAGTCTGTCTATTTTCTATGTAGATAAACTTCAACTTGCTCACTCACAACTTATCACAGGCCGCTCCATCTTAATGGGGGTTGGAATTGTTCTTTCTTCTTATTTTTGGCGCAAAGCTTTAGCAAAGCTACCTATTTCTCAATTGACTTCACGAATTTTAATCGGATTTGGAATTTTCCCCCTTACCCTAGCTCTCTCCCCTTTTCACATTCACTGGTTTTATCTTTCCTTTATTTTTTATGGAATTGCTCAGGCTGGAAGCCATCTTCTTTGGAACCTTTCTGGCACTCTATTTGCACAGGATGAAGAAAGTTCTCAATTTTCAAGAGTTAATATTCTTATGTTAGGCCTCCGAGGTATTCTAGCACCTGCCTTAGGAGGAATTCTCTGCCAATTTCTTGGTCCAATCCCTATGCTTTTTATGGGAGCCTTAATCTGTTTTACAGGTGCCTTTTATATGAAAGTTGCCTCTTCTAACCAATACTTGAAAACCCATTCATGAACTCTTTTATTTTTTCTTTAGGAATCCTTGCAATCTCCATATCACCTCTTTTTTCAGATCCTATTCCCGTCCTAACAACAAATAGCTCTCAAAGCCATATCCTATATACAAAAACCACCGATTTTCAACCGGATGAACTTCCTCTAGCTAAAGAAATTGGAGAAAGCCTCATTCAATCTCTAGCTCTTTATGGATCGGCTGCAGGACTCGCTGCTCCCCAAATAGGCATTAGTAGATCCGTCTTTATCTATAGCAATAACCGAGATCCTAAAAATTTAGAAATTATTATTAATCCTAGCTTTTCACCGATTGGAACCGAAACATTAGAAGGATGGGAAGGCTGCTTCTCTGTAGAACTAAGACTTGTAAAGGTTTCTATGTAAAAACTAAAGGAGAGTTTATCGAAAAAACTCTCAATGGTTTTGCTTCAAAGGTTTTTCAACATGAATATGATCATTTGCAAGGCATTGTCGCTAGCTGTAAAAAAAATGCCATAACGGCTTCTTTTAGTAATAAAGAAGAAATGCTAGCATTTATGGAAGATGTCAAACAAGAAGACTCTATACGATACACAATACAAAAATAAAAGCGGAAGGAATAGAAGCCTATATCCTAAACAATTTTGATTTATATAAAAAGCATATCGAAATAGCCTATAATAAAGCAAAAAAAACAACTGAAAAAAAATTGACTTAATTCTTTATTCTTCATATGAATAAGCTTATATATAGGATTTTTATGCAAAAAATAATTCTGGTAAGACATGGAGAAACTGAGTGGGCTTTAAATGGCCGACATACGGGACATACAGACATTACACTGACCGACCAAGGCGAAAGACAAGCTAAAGCATTGACTCCCCTCTTAAAGACTTTTTCTTTTCAACAAGCCTTTGTTAGCCCTCTACAGAGAGCAAAAAACACATTTCATCTCTCTGGTCTTCAAACGGAATTTCAGTTAGATAACGACCTTTATGAATGGGATTATGGAAACTATGAAGGATTGACCTCTCCTCAAATTCTTGAAAAAAACCCAAATTGGTCTATTTTTACAGATGGCGCTCCAGGGGGAGAATCCACGAAAGATATAGAATTGCGTGCTGATCGCATACTTAAAAAAGCGCGACAATACTCCGGTGATGTTGCTTTCTTTTCTAGTGGCCATATCCTTCGTTCTATTGCATGCAGATTTCTTAATCTTCCAATTGAACTCGGAAAACATTTAGTCCTTTCAACAGCCTCTTTATCTATCTTAGGTTACGACCGTAAAAACCCTGCTCTTCTACTTTGGAATCGCACCCTACCTTAAATTATAAGGAACCTATTAACATGTCTATTTCTTGGATTTTTCTTTTTCTAGCCGGTTTTTTTGAAATCTGCTTTACTATTGCTTTAAAATTCAGCATGGGATTTTCTCGAATTATTCCTAGTGTTATCACGGTTGTTTTCATTACTTTAAGCTTTTTTTGTGTCTCCCAGTCTATGAAAACTATCCCTATAGGAACAGCTTATGCTGTTTGGGCTGGAATTGGTGCCGCAGGAAGCGTTACTTGTGGGATTATCTTTTTCGGAGACTCTGCACATGTCATTAGACTCCTTTCCATTGTCTTAATTGTCATCGGAATCGTAGGCCTTAAACTGGCGCATGTCGACCCATGAAAAAATTAAAACGAGTCCTCTATCTTATCCTTGCCCTTTTTATTTTGAGTTGCACATACCTTCATTTAAGCCAAGATTCGATACTAGCCACGCTCAACCTAACAGGGGCTACATCTCAAGAAGAAATCGAGTGGAAACCACCTTATCTTCCTATGCAAAAAGCAACACTACCGACTCACGAAATCTTTTTCTCTTTTTATAAAGAACCTCTAATCCACTCCTTTTTCTGGGGAGATCTCATAGGGATCAGATATAAAACTCTAGAATTCCACCCTTTTTTCCACTGGCTTGGATTTTCTGATTTTATAGAGATTGAAGCATTATGCAGTGATTATATAGATCTTGAAAAAAAAATAAAATTCCCCTCCAAAATAATACCCCTTGAAAAAAAGAAAGCAAATGGCCTTATAGGAATCTATAGGTCTATTTGGAAAAACCTTTTTCAAGACACTTCTGATAATTTTTTCATTCGAAGAGCCACCTTAAAAGTCGAGTACTTCCCTCTTGAAGGAACAAATCGCTCCTTTCATTTATCTTGTCAAAATGGAAAGTTAGTCGCAAGTTAAAGGTCTTTAACAGGTAATGCCTGGGATTTTCATTTTTTTGCGGTTTTAAAAAGAAATGTTTTGATAATGACTAGCTAATATCTCCCCGCAGCCTTCTCGATCCTATTCATAAGCCCTTTATTTTTTAACGTCTCTGGATCACAGACTATGAAAACTTCTTCATAGTCTTCTTTGTCTGCCAAGCGAAGAAAGGAGTAAAAAGATTGAGTTGTTAAAGGCATACTTCTAATACCTATAAAAGAGTCGTTTGCTAATATCATTTTTTTATGAGGATTCTTTTTCTTAGAGTAAGTGTCTACAGCTTCTTCTAAAGAAGAAAAGAGTGTAACTTTTGCTAAAGGAGCATAATGCCTATATTTCATGCCAGGAGATGGAAGTGGGGCTAAAGACACTAGTTCCGGATTAAAGACAGAGATTTTCTGCTTCAAACACTCTTCAATCGCGTTTTGACAAACCGCACCGGGTCTTAAAATCTCTATTTTTCCATTTAAGAGACTCACAACAGTTGATTCAATCCCAATATCTGAAGATTCGCCTAATATAACACCTGCTATCTTGCCATTAAAATCATCCAGTACATGCGACACTTGCGTAGAGCTCGGTTTGCCAGATAAATTAGCTGAAGGGGCTACTAAAGGACTACCTACTAAACGAATAAGATCTCTGGCAACTGTATGAGCTGGCATGCGAACGGCTATGGTGTCTAGCCCCGCAGATACTATCAAAGGAACTTCTTTTCTTTTAGGAACAACTAAAGTTAGGGGTCCTGGAAAAAAGGCTTCCGCTAGTTGATAAAAAACCTTAGGGATATTTTGAGCAATTTTTTCCATGGAAGCTAAATCACAGATATGGGCAATAAGCGGATTATCGCTAGGACGCCCCTTTGCCTTAAAAATCTTTTGAACAGCTTCTTCCAAAAAAATACAAGCCCCTAATCCATATACAGTTTCTGTGGGGAATGCAACAATTTCTCCATGCAACAAAAGTTCTGCAGCTTTATATAAGTTTTTTAAGTCAATTTGCTCAGTTTCCATAGAGTGTCTTTTTAAGAAAAGAACCCATATTACAAATAAAATCCATATAAAAGCAATTCAACAGTTAAGTGTTTATGCGGCTGATCCAATACTCTAAAAAAACAACATAATTTAATTTGATTTAGTAGAAATGCGTTATTAATTGACATAAGTTACAAATTAAAATTAAAGTATACGAGTTTTTTATATGTAACTTTTGGGAAATCATGCAGAGTATTAGAAGCAGCGATCTTCGGCTAGCAGCTATCTTCGAAGATCAACTTACTTCTTTAGATCCATTAGAAAATAAATTAAAGCAGATTTTCAAAGAAATCGAAATCGCAAAAGAATCTTCTGTGCCTAATTTTAAAGCCATGATTATCGAACCGTTAAGAATTATATTCTCTAGATTAAAAGAGGAAGTAGATTCTCTTCGCGGGCATTTAGATGGCATTATTCATAAATTTACAAAGCAGTCCGAGGAAAAAGACTATAAGCTGCATATAATTATGGGAATCATATCACAGTTAGAGCCCTCATCCGATATCATAGAAAACCAGTTAACAAGCTTAACCAAGGAATTCGAAGAAAAAGATAGGCAGCTTAGAATTGTTAGGGCAAATGAAAAAAGTCTTCAAGATAAAACCGCATCTCTAGAACTCTCATTTAAAAAAAACCTAATAGAATTAAAAGATCTAGAAGATGACCACTTTAATCTATCACATGATTTTACCTCTATCCAAGAAAGCCTTCAAACTCTCGTTCAATAGAAAAAAAACCTTAAAAAAGAGGTTTCTAACCTTGCATTAGTCATTCTAAAAGAAAAAGTATCTAATAAAAACAAAGACAGAACCCTTGCATTAAAAAACACAACTTTAATAGCTAAGATTAGAGAAGAAAAAAAAGGACTAACCGATATTCTTTTAGAAAAAGGCAAAGAAATTAAAAAGCTCAAAAATAGGTTTCACCTTGCAATCTCCTGTATTTTTATTGGAGCAACTGCACTGCTCCTGATACATCAAAAAAACAAGCTATGAAAAAAATATAAAAGTTTCTATATTCAGGGCGAATTCAAAAAAAGAGAGCATAATGAATACAAAAAAAACAACTTGGGTCATCTTTGCATATGCCCTTTGCATCTTAATCGGTGGAATTACCGGCTACTACCGTTCAGGAAGTAAAATTTCCTTAATTTCTGGTGTTCTATCTGGAGTTCTTTTATTGATCTCATCTGGATTGATGTTTCAAAAAAAGGCATCAGGAAACTGGATTACACTTTTTCTAGCTATTATCCTAGAAGGGGTCTTTACTTTAAGATTTGCAAAAACTCTTAACTTCTTACCTTCTGGCCTTCTTAGCTTACTAAGCCTTGTTGTTATCATTCTAGTGGCTCTTAAAATTGGAAAAAGACTAAAGGCCAGCCGATAGCCACCTTTCGTTGACAATTTCCCAGTTAAGGCTTTTAAAAAATAGATCTATGTACTTAATTCTATCTAATGAAAACTGCGTAATATACGCATGCTCAAAAACATCCATTACTAAAAGAGGATTTCCTTGAGCAAGATGACCTACATCATGCTCATTCACCCATACATTATAAAGTTTGCCTGTAATAGCATCTTTATAAAGTATCACCCAGCCAATCCCTCGAATCAATCCCGTTGCAATAAAGTCCTCTTTCCAAGACTCGACTGATCCAAAATCTTTTTTTATCTGTTGCTCCATAGAGGCATTCAAATTACCTTTATTAGAATCTTTGCTTAAACTTTCGAAATATAGCTCATGCAATCTCATTCCATCAAACTCCCAGCCAAGACGTCTTTTAAGAGCCCCATAATTATAAGACTTATTTGATCCGTTTTTATTTAACTCTGTTATTTCATCTAAAATCAAATTCGTATTTTTAACATATCCCTGATATAATGTGAGATGCATAAGTAGAAGATCTTGATTCCATCCAGACATGCCTAAAAGAGCAGAAAAATCACGTGCCGTATAGGGTTGTTCTTTTGCACTTCCCGTGCAAAAAAAAGAAATTAAAAAAAAAGGAATTAATAAAAAAAACTTATTCATATATACACCTAAAAAAAATAAAATTTCACACTCCTAATAAATATCAATTTGCAAATAAAATTTCAAACGAAAAAATATATTTTTTTAGTTTATTTAATTACATAAAAACGTGTAATATACAATTCAAGCAAAAGGAAATGTATTGATAAGCACAAACATAAATACATACAGACAAAACACCTATTTAGGTTCTATCTGTAATGAGAAGCTTACACCAAACAACAAAATTAAAAATAAAATTAAGCGATACGATTCTCCAGAATTAATTAAATCATACATGATGGAAATTAAAAATTTCTATACAGACAAGACTAAAGGCGTTAATATTTTTCATGCCTTTCTAATTCCTCATCAATTTATGAATGGGATTTATAGCTTAATTAAAGCCAGAAAAGAAAAAAATGAATCTGCTGTTTTAGATTCAAAACTTAAATTAATTACAACATCTGTAAATACAGTTTATATTACATCCTCAATATTTGCTATATTTGCTCAAATTGGTGTTTTATTTTCTTATACAGCAAACACCTTGGCACTAGTATCCCCTATTTCAGGACTAGCCGCTGCTACTATCTCAGGTTTCATTGAATGTAAAAACATTAGAAGACAAATAAGATTTTTATCCAAATGCAAAAAAGATCTTATTATGTTAAAAAGCGGCTCAATAGATAAAAAAAACATACTTTTTTTACAAAAATACGTTGGAAATTCTTCCGGGATTAAATTAGAAAACTTAGCAAAACTTAGCAATCGAGTCAGCCCATGGTATGCTGAAACCATGGCTATTGAACTCCCTAGGTTATTAGATGACATTCACCAATCTAAAGATCTTTCCCTACAAAAAGCCAGCTTAAAAAAAGTTATTACCTTAATAAGTAATGCGGAAATTCAAACGAAAAAAAAACTAATATCTCAAAGCTTAACTTTAATTGCTACAGCACTAGTTATATCTGGTTTTGTGTGTATTCTTCTAGCTCAACCTTACTTAATTCCTATTGTTTTATTTACAGCTAACGCAGCTCTTATTTTATTTAAATATATTATATACTCAGGAACTAACAAGCATATTGGCTGGGAATTTAGAGTTCGAGAATGTGTCCCAGTCTGGATCCAAATAGCTCGATCTTATATTTTTAGATCCGCTAATGATTTAAAAGAGGCACAAGTAAGACTGCCTTAAAATGGTTAAGCACAGATTTTACTGTAGGATACAACGCTCCTCTTAAACAAGGATCATCATTGTAAACAACCCACCCTTCTTTTCTCTTTACAAATGTAAAATCTACCACTCTTCGGCTAAGATCCAAATAGGTTAATGTAATACATTTCATAGGTTTTTTATATGCTTTGCTAAGCTGAGCTTCTAAAATAGCTGCAAATTCATCTTGGCGAAAAAGAAAAGAACCAATGGGTTTATTCATAAACAATCGTTCACATCCTACACGATCAACTAACCGCCAAACTTCATGAATTAAATCTTTTGACGGCATTTGATCTAAAAAAGAATCTAGGTTGATTTGAGAAAAATCTCGAAATGTAGCATTAAGATTTTGTATATATGGCAAAAATTTAGCCATAAGCTGCATAGTTTTTACAGTTTCTTTTAAAACAGTCAACGCCTGAGGCAAAAAGCCATCCCAAGAAAAAAGAGAATTTTCAGAGCCTAAAACTTCAAAAGCAACAGGATCTCCTAACTTTTCCGGTAATGAAAAGTGAAACGAAACTACAATCCAATCAGTTGAATCTATAGGACCTGAATTAAGTTCTGCAAAGCGAAGCTCTCCATTAATCCGGTTAACAAAGGCCTTAAACTCTTCACTTGTTTTTTTTATCTGCAGGTTAGAATGTGACTCTCTTTTTAAGATTATCTTAAAAATTTCAATGTTTCTTCTAACCGTTGCATCTTGAATTTTCAAATACATAGAAATCACCTTTTAGCGAACAAAACACGCCTATTTGTGATTATATGAATCAGGAAATTAAAATAAATAAAATCATGAAAATATTAAGATAAAAAAAGATGCTCTTTAAGAGGTTTTAAAGAGCTCAGCTTTTTATTTGACTAGTCTATAGAACGGACTTCTGTCGCTTCTGGACCTTTTCTTCCATTACCTAATACATATGAGACTCTTTGTCCTTCTCGAAGAGTTGCCCCTCCATCTTCTATATTTGACGTATGCACAAATAGATCCTTACCACCCTCATCTGGCGTAATAAATCCAAAACCCTTTTGGGCATTAAAAAACTTAAGTGTTCCATTAGACTCTGACATGCTACTCTCTCTATTTAATACTAAAAACTTAAATTAGTTATCGCAAAAAAATGAATTAAAGACAATGATCTTCTTAAAAAGCCGGAAAAAACAAAATGGTCTCTAAAGACAAACAGGAAGAACTCACAAAACGAATGCTGCTTTTAGGAATTCAAGAATCGGATTTGATAGAAAAGTTCATTTTAGGCTCTGGATCCGGTGGGCAAAAAATAAATAAAACCTCCTCTTGCGTCTATTTAAAACACATTCCATCCGGCATCGAAATTAAGTGTCAACAAGAACGATCTCGAGATCTAAACCGTTTTTTAGCTCGAAGAGAGCTTTGTCGTCGAATAGAAGAAAAAGACCAGAAAATCCTTTCTGAAAAAGAACAAGCCATAGATAAGATTCGAAGACAAAAAAAAAGACGAACTCGAAGATCTCAAGAAAATGTCTTGGAAGGCAAAAAAGAACACTCTAAAACAAAAAACTTACGTAAAATACCTAAAGTCGATTTGTAAAAAAGGATATTCGATGCAACTCTCCCACTCCTCTGTATTTTTTTATATACAAGTGCCCTGTATAGACATGAGACAGTTCCCTCAAAGAGACTCTCCTATAATCTCTCAAGCTTATTTTTCTGAGCAGGTGTATTTAGTTATGGAAGAAGGAAACTGGGCCTATATTGAAACAGCGGCAGACTCCTATAAAGGATGGGTTCCTATAAACTCTCTTTCCCTTCAAGAAGAACCCTTTTTTTTAGATACCTCTTTAGTGGCTAGAGTAAATCGATGTACAGCTCATCTTTATGATAGAGAGGACACCATCTGCGGCCCTATTTTAACACTTCCTTTTGATAGCAGATTAAAAGTAAATTCTCCTAAAAAAGATCTAACTAGTCGTTGGATACAACTTACATTGTTAGATGGAACAAACGCATACATTCAAAGAGGCGATGTAACACTTCAGTCCTTTATTAAAAAAAAAGAAGAACTTACATGTTTTAGTCTGCAATTTCTAAATTTACCCTACACTTGGGGGGGAAGGTCTAGCTTTGGGTATGACTGTTCAGGCTTTGTGCAAATGCTCTACAGACAACTGGAGATCTATTTACCTCGAGATGCAAAAGACCAACTGTCATGGGAAGGATTTAAACAAGCATCTCTCGACGATTTACAATCTGGAGATCTCCTTTTTTGGGGAACTTCTCAAAACAACATCTCTCACGTGGGAATGTACTTAGAACAGCATCGTTTCATCCATGCTACTGTAGCTGAAAACGCTCCTTATATTCGAGTAAGCTATTTATCAGATCCTCATTGGAATGGACTTGGCACTTGGCCTTATCTCGCAGCTAGAACTCTTATTACAAAATAGAAACACGCAATGCCTATACTGAAAACCTAATTTATTTTCAGTTCTATTTATTCTTTGAATAAATCAGATAACAAAAATTAGACATTATTAATCCATTCATTTAAATTTAAAAAAATGAAAAAAAGGATTCTTTATGCCTCAAGAAAAAATCTGCTTAGCTAGTGATAACTTCACACCGACTCATCCATTAATTATAGAAGCTATTTTAGAAGCAAACCAAGGTTATGCAGCACCTTATGGATCAGATCCATGGACATTACGTGCTGAAGAAACTATTCAAAAGATCTTTCAAACTGATCCAAAAGTCCTTATTCTTCCAACTGGAACCAGCTCGAATGTCCTAGCTCTTAAAATTGCTTGTCAAAGATATGAATCTGTTATTTGCACAGATATCGCACATATTCAACATCAAGAATCAGGCTCCGCAGAATCTATTGTTGGCTGCAAACTCTTAATAGTCCCTCATGTTAACGGGAAAATAACAGCTGCTAATATCCTTCGAAAACTAAGCTGTGAAAAAGCCTTTGGAAAACACTCAACATCTCCTCGAGTAGTTTCTATTTCGCAACCTACAGAAGTTGGAACAGTTTATAGTTTAGAAGAGCTAAAAGAACTTGCTTCTCTTTGTAAAGAAGAAAACCTTCTTTTTCATATAGATGGAAGCCGTTTTTATAACGCAGCAGCTTTTCTACAAATCCCCCTATACAAAATGATCGAAGGCATTTCTTTAGATCTGCTCTCTTTAGGAGGCACAAAAAATGGTCTTATGTGTGCAGAAGCCCTTCTCATCTTCAATCCAACTCTACGCAAAGGCGCTGATCATTTACATAAGCAAAATCTCTGCCTTCTTTCCAAAATGAGATTCATCTCAGCTCAATACATCACTTTCTTTCAAACAGAGCTTTGGCTAACTCTCGCGCAGCATGCTAATCAAAAAGCACAAGAAATCGCCTCTTGTATTGCAAAAAAAACTCAACTTTCTCTAAGCTACCCTGTAGAAACAAACCAAATTTTCTTTACTGCTCCCCCTTACATAATCCCTATCATTCAAGATAAAATCCTTTGCTACCTCTGGGACTCTGAAAAACATGAAATTCGTTTAATTACATCTTGGTGTACAACACCTCAAGAAATCCAAATGGCACAAAACCATTTTATTAATTTATAAGGCATAAATCATGGATACTATTGAACCTAAAAACGGCATTTTTTTATAAAACCTGAAAAATGAGCGCTCTTTGCGATAATCTGAGAAACTATCGCTAGCTAGATGATTTTAAAAATCTTGCCTGTTTAATTCTTGAAAACGACCATCGTTATCCTGATGGAACGCTTA
>CAMDHO010000046.1 GCA_945898205.1 Chlamydia trachomatis
GACAATCATCAGTGATGTTACTAGTGGGCAGATTATTTATGCTGTTAAAGGTCGCAAGGAAGATGCTCTTTGTGGTTTTCTAAAGCAACTAGCAAAACGAGCTAAAAAACTTAGGGGTATCGCTATTGATATGAGTGCCGGCTATGCAATGCTTGTAAAAAAATATCTTCCTCATGTGGCTATTATTTTTGATCGATTTCACGTTACGAAAGTTCTTAATAAGGCGGTAGATGATCTCAGAAAAATCGAGTGTAAAAAATATCAGGCTCAAGGATTAAGCATAGGAAAGGGAGATCGGTTCCTTCTACTATATAATTTTGACAACTTGGATGATGCAAAAAAAAGCAGTTTAGAAAGATTGTTAGAAGTAAACAAAACCTTGGCAATATGTTACACCCTGAAAGAGCAATTTCGAGTCTTTTGGAATTGCAAAACTTATGAAGAAGGAGCTCAATTTCTTATTCACTGGTGTACTCAAGCATACCTATCCAATATTCCCCAACTCAAAAAGGCAGCTAAAACATTGATAAGACATGCAGATGGGCTTTTAAATTATTTTAACCACAGAATTAGTAATGGTAAAGCTGAAGGCATCAACAATAAAATCAAGGTTATGAAAAGGCAAAGCTACGGATTACGCGACGTAGAATATTTCATCCTAAAACTCTACAATCTCCATAAGACAAAGCATGTTTTAGTAGGATAATTTTATATGAGGGGTAATCTCCTCGCGTTTTTTCAGGCTTGACATCACCCATTTTCTTTCCTTTCTTTGGGAGAGTTTGAAAAGAAATAGTGGTCTCAGGCCTTTTTTTTGTTCAGGAATCGCAATACTTGATAGCACATTAACAATCTCAAAGGCTAAGAAAAATTAACTCTCAGTTTTTTTACAAACTCTCCCAAAGAAAGGAAAGAAAATGGATTTGTTATAGGCTTTCATCTGAGAGCATTTCGTCACTTTTTATAAAAAAGAGTATCTACAGGTTTTTATGAGGCTTTCTCTATGGAATTCTTAAAAGACCTTCCCCAATTCTTCCGATGAACGTTCTTTTTTTATTTTCAAATAAAAAACGCATAATTCATTTTGTTAAAGTTTTATTCGCAGATAGAGGTTGATTGTCGAATTCTTCTAATTGCCTACCCCCAATTGTTCCCATGAGCCCAAGATTGATTCACCCTCAAATGCTTCTAAAGGTGAATAATGCCCTTGTAGCAACATCTTGTTTATTCGTAAATATCTAGTTATTAGTTTTTTGCAACTTATTTCTTTGGAGGTTGATGTATTATGATGTCGTCTTTTTTTTGGCATCAAGATACGTCAAGAAAAATAGGATATATCTTGATGTCAAAATTTGTGATAGTATATATTGATATCAAAGAGGAGTTGAAGATGAATCTTTGCTATTCATGTAAGCTTCCCATAGAAGAAAGCCAAATGATATCGGGGCTTCACAAAAGCTGTTTTTGTAAGTGGTTCGAACTATCGGAAGCAGATGACTTTCGAGACGTAGTAGTGAGGTCTAGTGAGGGAGTGGATGAAGAAAGAGATTGGGGGCAAATTAATACGAGCTTTTTTCATGGTAAATTTCGAAAATACTCTGCCTGCATTGGCTCCCAAAATTATATTCTCAAGGTGATCCAGGAGGAGATACCGGAGTTGCCATTAACTGAATATCTATGTAATCAACTGGCTCGTACTTTGGGATTGTTAGTCCCAGATCATTATATGATTCTGTTCCAAAATGAATTAGAAAGTTTTGTTTCTGCGAATTTCATGAGTAATCGACCAGGAAGCGATCTAGTTCATATTTATCGATATCTAGACCACCCAAAAGACTATGATTGTGAGCACTTACTAAAGATTATTGAAAAGGAAGTAGGTCGTTATAATGCTGTCGTTCGTTTCATTGAACTATGTCTATTTGATTCATTAATTGGTAACAATGATCGGCATGGACGTAACTTAGGTCTTATTCGAGATGCTAATGGAACTACCCTAGCCCCTTTTTATGATAATCCCTGTTATTTAGCGATGGAAATTCCGAAACTTTTAGGTGCATATCATGAACCTCGTGGAGCCATTGCAACACGTGAGACAAGAGAGCCAATTATGAAAGACTATGTTAAAGAATGGATTCGCTTAGGCTTTAAAGAAGAGGTAATAAATTTTGCAAAGCGTATCGATCTGAGAGAAATCGAAAGTCTAGTGACTGCAAGTTTTTTGTCTATTCCACGTAAGAATGCAATTTTTAGATTAATTGAACGAAGATACCAGGAGATTTGTAATGCCATTTAATTTTCAAAAGATAGTGGGAGTACAGATAGTTCTGGAAAAGAGTGTTAGTATTCAAGTGGTTGGAGAGCTCTCTATGAGAGAAGATGAGTTTTGTTTTATATATAATGAAGATTATCTGCGTTTGCCTAAAGCGATTCCATTGGGTCCTGAGATGCCGCTAACTCGTCGAATCTATCAATCTAAGCAACTATTTCGTCCGTTTGCAGAGCGTATTCCATCTCGAGAGAATCCTGCCTTTTCTGAATATTGTAAATCTATGGGTATTTCTGTAGATGAAAATAATCCATTGATATTGCTGTCTACTATAGCATCGAGAGGTCCTTCATCTTTTTTGTTTAAACCCAGCTATTGTGAAAGCTTTGCTGGAGCGGATCTCAAGTCTTTCCGAAATAATCTTGGATTATCGGTGAGAGAGTTTGCTGCATGTTTTGATTTCTCTCGAGCAGGTATAACAAGAGTGGAAACGGGGGCATCGGATGGGCGAGAAATTTTAAAACGCACGGAAATTTATGTTCTATATCCAGAGGTAGCTCTTGACCAACTTCGACGGAGATCTGCGCATTTACATCATAAAAAACTAGAAAAGGCGAAAAATTGGTTGGTAGATAAGCTTAATAAAGGTAGTTAAATTTAATCTCTGAGAGATGTGTAAAGCGAAATAACAGGATGCGCTGTGGAAAATTCAGGATTTTATATTTATAGAAAAATCGATCTTGATGCTGATCTTGCCAGACCGTGTAAACTTGTTTAATTGTGTGACTCAGAAATGTTTTGAGCGAGTGAGTGCTCCCAAGTGCTGATGGAAAGAGGCTGGGTGATATTCGAGAAGCCTGGGAAAATGCTGTGAAAAAAAGCAGGCCTTTCTGAAATTTGTTTCCATACGCTCAGGCATACTGTAGCTTTTCATTTAACCATAAATGGTGCTTCTGCGATTGAGGTAGGAGCTATCCTCGGGCATAAAATGCTTGCTATGGTAAAAAGATATAGTCATTTATCTGTGTTGGCGACAACTACGCTGACATGGGGGGGTAGAATGATTTAAATTATGCCCATATTCTTCTAAACGGACATAGGTAAGAGTAGTAGTCTTTTTTAAAGAATCAGAGGCTAAGTCGGCACTAAGAATAGGAATTTTAGTATCTTGAACTCCATGAATGAGATAAATAGAAAGAGAAAGTTCAGATAAAGATGCCGAGGCGTTATTTTGTAGAAGCAGAGTAAGCGGTAAGCGTAGGCATGTAAGATCTAATTCTTTTTCCAGTTATGAGGAAGAAGTTCAGTAAGTTTGTTATAAGAATGACCTTGGATTCTTCGAAGGACGTCATCGAAATAATCTTGGGGATTGATGCTTAAAGCTCGACAAGTTTGAGCTAGAGAATAAATAATAGCAGACGACTCTCCACCACCTTCACTTCCAATAAAGAGCCAATTCTTTCGTCCGATCACCACTAGTTTCAAGGCTCTTTCTGCCGCGTTATTATCAAGTCTAGTATGTGGGTTACTAATGTAATTTTTTAGGTAAGGAATGAGTCCTATAAAATATCCAATAGCACTGGCAAGTTTTGATTTAGGAAGTAAGGTCTTTTGCATTCGTTCTTTATTTTTGGCAATAAGCCAATCAATGATAGGTTCTGCTTCTTCTTTTCGAATCTTAATCCGTTCTTCAGGGAAGAGGTCTTTTACTTTTTCCTCTATCTCAAAAAGCTTTTGCATATGTAATAGAATTTCAGTCTGAAATAAAGGTTCCCCTTCGGCTTCTACATATTTTCTTCTGATATGAGCATAGCAAGGACACCATATTTTCCCGGGGTTTTTCGCTTCTTTTTCGTAAGCGCCATATTTATCCGAGTGAAAAACTCCCTGATATCCCTGAAATAACTTTTCAAAGCCTTCATGCTTTCTGCTTGTAAAAAATTTATAAATTCTAAGGGCTGGATTTAATGATTTCCCCCCTACTATCGTAATCATGTATCCTTGGGCTGTCTTTCCTGTTCTAGGAGCTAGAACATCCACAGGAGTTTCATCTACAAAAATATTGCCGGATGCTTTGATCTCTTGCTCCAAAAGATCATACAAAGGAGCTAAAGATTTTCCTGATTGCATGACATAAGAAGATAGAGTCTGCTTAGAAATTCTAATTTTATCTCGTAACATCATTTCTGCTTGCCTATATAAGGGAAGGTGATCGCAGAACTTCTTAACCAGAATATCTGCTATAACACTTTCATCCACTGCGTAACGAAAAATTATACTATCAGGTAAATCGGCACTTTTAATGCCCTCTTCAGCTTTTCCCGCTAGAGCATATTTTTTTCTGACAAATTCTTTTACAAAATAAGAGGCCGGTTTTTTAGCTAACTTTTGAGATATATCGTCTCCTATATAAATGAGAGGGGCCCCTGTAACAGGGTCTATTTTTGCCTCTTCAGGCAAATCAATTATGACCCGTTCTACAGGGAGATCTTCAGGAAAGGAAATCGTATTAATAGGAGTAGACTTAGATTTTCTTTTCTCGTGAGCTGCGATAGTAATTTTCTCTTCAGGGGGAAGTTCTACCGGCAATTCATATTCAAAGCCAGGTAAGTATAAAGTCCGCTCATTATCAGGAAGAAAACGTTCAGATTTCTTCCCAAACAGCTGTTTTTTGCACCAAGCAAGCTGTTCTTGTAAAAGCTTGTTACTTTTTAAGAGCTCAGCAACTTGAAATAGAAGCAGTTCATAGCTCGGTTTTGATAGATCTGATTCAGAAGAAATTGGAGTGTTCATGAGAAATATTATACACATTTCCTCTATGATTTCATAGAGGAAACGTAAACTATTTCACTGAAATCGAGGTCTTATTTTCTTAGGAGTAACGCCTTCTAATAATAAAATAAAATCACGACGATCCATTTGCTTTTTGGCTAAATCTGGAGAAAAAGTTCCTTTTTCGAGTCTTTTATACCAAATGATAAATCCATCCAGGTCGCAGAATAGGACTTTAATCTTGTTACGGGCCCCATTTAAAAATACAAAATAAGCACCAGTTAAAAGGTCTCCAGGAAAAAGACCATCCGCAACTAAGCTTAGACCTTCTACGCCTTTTCGAAAATCTATAGGCTCTGAACACATAAAAATTTTAGAGTCTCCCGGCAAACCAATCATGACCATTTCCTTGCTTGATTTAAAAAAATGGCATTTTAAACAATATTGGAAAATCCTGAAAGATGGCTTCACTTACCGCTTACGTCAAATCCAACAGTTATAAGATATTCTCGGGTGATTTGATTGTAGTCTGAATGCTCGAAATTCATGCTCTTAACCTATTTAAAGAAAAGAGTTTACATCAAGAGCGCATTATTTATCAATAGATTTTTTTAATATTTTATGAAAATTATATTAATAAATCATTTAGATTTTTGAATGAAAAATGAGATGGGGGTCTGACCAGTTACCTAAAACAGCAACGCCTACTAAATATCCGCACATCATCATCACTGTAGATGTGTATTTAATTTGAAAATCAGCAAATAAAACTAGTATGACATATTGCGAAGTAGCCCATAAAAAATAAGCGAACAATCCTAATCGGGTGGTATGACAACAAACCTCTTGCCAAAGAGATCTGAATTCAGAATAAACCAAATCTTGGAATTTCTTTTTTTTACCATTAATGCTGCGATACTCTTTTTTATCCCTTGAGTCTTTTAAGATTAGTACACACAGTACGATCGATCCCCCGAATAAAATTGCTGAAATTACATCGTCGAGCTCTACTCTTGGGGATATTCTTTCGAAAAAATATCCAACAATTCCTCCTGATATTGAGCATAGAATCAATCCCAACAAGAAAAACAATTTCAGAGCTTTGCTTAATTTCATGTTTGCATCCGTTTTTTGAATAGTGCGAGGAACATGCCTAAGCCATGGGGGTATGCGATAGCATCATAGAATCCCTCCAAAACATAAGCCGATTCATACAGAACAGGTGCTGTTTTGTCAAATGTATTCTTTTTGCCTAGCAAATGGTAGCAGGATCAAGATGTATTTTTTATCAAAAAAGATTTGAACGATATAAATCTTACTTTCTTAGCATGTTGAGTTTTTAATAAAAGGATTTGGAAGTATGATGAAAGGTGGTTTTTTAAGAAGGAATCAGAGGAACTTCATTGAGTTTAAGAATGTTATAAGATACACTTGCTAAGTATTTCTTTGAAGTCGGAAGTTTTCATATTTAAATTTTTTCGTGAGAATCTTTTTAGTAGATTTTGAGTAAAGAGCTTGCATTTTTTTTGATTAACATAAAGAGTCACGTGAGAAATGAGTAGATTTATTTTTCTTTTAATGTGCTTAAATTTTTATTCTTCGATAGGAGCTTCGAATCAAAAGGATAAGGATTGGTGCATTAAAAAATGTGAAGAATGGGTTTCTTTAAACCAATTTTGCTCCAATGAAAATTATGAAATCATCAAAGATCAATCTCTTATTTCCGAGAAGAATTCGGAACGTAAAACTTTAAAGATCCGTCTTCCTAATGGCCTTCAAACTCTTTTGATTTCCGACCCATCTCTTCACGAAGCTGCCGCTTCAATCTCCGTAGAAGCTGGAACTTGGGACGATCCGAATGAATATTTAGGAATGGCACATTTTGTCGAGCATTTGCTTTTTTTAGGTACGGAGGCTTACCCTAAAGAATCAGAATACTCTCAATATATTTTAGAGAGAGGGGGGCAGTATAATGCTTTTACAAAACACGACAGGACTACCTACGGGTTTTCTATTCAGCCAAGCTCGTTTTCAGGGGCGTTAGATCGACTTTCTCATTTTTTTATAGACCCACTTTTTACTTATTCGGCTATTCAGAGAGAAATTCATGCAGTTCATCATGAATTTGAAGATTCAATAGAAAATGATTCTTTGCGAGTTTGGCGAGTGCTTAAAGAAAGAGGCAATCCAACGCATCCTAATGTAAAACTTTCTTGTGGGAATTTTGAATCGCTGTCTCAAGTTAAAAGAAACGATATTATACAGTGGGTCAATAGTTATTATCATCCCAAGGGAATGAGATTGGTTTTAATGTCTCCAGAGCCTTTAGACTCATTAGTAGAGAAAGCTCATCATTTTTTTTCTTCTATTTCTTCAAAAGGAGGAAAAGAAAAAAAACAAGAGAGAGGAGAGCTGTCTTCTTTTGAACAAAAAGGGAGTCTTACTCATATTAAGCCGTCTTTTAAAAATAGATCCTTATTTTTAATGTGGGAGATTCCTTCTTTTTTTCTAACCCTAGAAAATAGTAAAGCCATTCACATGCTTCAAATGGCATTAGATCATGGATGTTCTAATAGCTTATCTAAGATTTTGGAAAGAGAGTCGTTAGCGAAAGAAGTGCACGTTGATTTTTGGAAAATGACGCAAGAGCATGCTCTTTTTATCATAAATGTTATCTTAACAGATGAAGGAATAGCTCAATATGAAGAAGTAATTTCTCGATGTTTTCAAGCTTTAAATCGCATAAAGGAACTAGGAGTTCCAGAGCACTTACTTAGGCGGATGCAAAATATAGAAAAAAGGGCGCTTCATAATTATTTTGACTCTAGTTTTGATTATGTAATGAAAGTTTCTTCTGAATTGTTGGACGAAGAAATAGAGACTTATCCTGATAAAACAACAACAGTAACTCCAAATTCGCACGCTAAAATTAATTCTTTTCTGTCAGAGCTTAATGCTTTTCGTTGTTTATATTTTCTTATTGCCTCTCCTGAAGAAGCGGGGGTCAAACTATCCCGTATAGAAAAGTGGATGGGATCCGAATATTTTATTCGTAAAATTCCGGAAGATAAGTTGCATAAATGGAATGAAGAAATGCCACATCCACTTATAGGATTTCAACCAGAAGAAGAAATTTTATTACCTAAAAAAGATTCTGAATTTATAGAAAATGAAATAGACGATAAGGACGTAGTAGATTCGGTTTTTATTATAGATAATGAAAAAGGCAAGATTAGGTGGCTAGAAGCTTCTTCAGGAATGGATTCGGTTGATGCGTTTTTTTGTATAGCAAGTCCCTTAATTGGTACGTCATCAAAAAACACAGCTTTAAATGAAATTTTCATTCAAGGACTTAAGGAGGTATTTAATAAAGAGCTTTCTTCTGATGAGGGATTTGCTTGGAATTTGGAAGTTGAGGGGGCTGATCTATGTTTGTTTTTTAGTGTTCCTCGTAATGAATGCCTTGAAAATTTTCGTCGTTGTTTTTTGATTTTAAAGAATTCAAAAGTTTCAAGAGAGCAGTTTGAAAGAGCTAAAAAAGCAAAGTTAGATATTTATTCGGGGGATCCCCCGCCAATTGATTATGCGCATCAAATCTTAGACTCCTTTTTAAGGCCTTTTTACTATACGAAAATGGAATTATATCATACGTTGCTTCAGTTGACTTTCGAAGAGTATGAAAGATATGAAGAAAAATATTTTAGTCAAGTATTTCTTGAGGGGGCTTTCTTAGGGGGGTCGAGCAAAGAAGAATCTTTGCAAATTTGGGAGGAAATCTCCGAAGTATTAGATTCAAAATCATATAATTCAAATAAAGATAGATTTAAGCAATTTGTCTTTCCTGAAGATGCTCAGGCATATCTTGTTATGGAAAAGACTCATAGAAGGGCAAATGCGCTTCTTCTTTTAATTGAAGTGGGAGAGTCAACCAAAGAGATGCTGGCTATTCATAAGATACTTACAATAGTTCTTCAGAGTGAGTTTTTTGAAGAGCTTAGGACTAGGCAGCAAACCTCTTATAAACTGTATACTTGGAATGAGTTGATGAATCAAAAAATTTGTCACTGCTTTGCGCTGCAATCTAGTACATATACGGCGTTGGACTTACTGTATAGGGTTGAAAGATTTTTAAGTGATTTTTCAGGAAGCTTTAAGGAGCTACTGTCTCATGAAAGATTTGAAGTTATTCGTAATACATTAATTATAAATGAAAAAATACAGAAAAAATCAACGGAAAAGAGTGAGGATATTATTTTTATAGACGAAAGTATGGAAAGTTTAAGACTATTAACTTATGAAAAAATGATTAGAGTGGTAGAGGGTGTGTTTTCTGAAGAGAATCGAAAGCGCATTGCTATTTTAATAGAAGGGAGCCATCAAACAGTGTCAACAACGGAAAACTTTTATGGAATTCCTTATATCCCCATAGAAAAAGAGAAATTCCACAAATAATAAGATAAAAAGAAAAGGTCTTATAGGTTTTTTTAGTAGATCTAGAGATCTGTTTTTGCTAAAATGTGCTCGAATTTTTATGAAAACTAAATAATGGTATGAATTTGTATAGTTTTTTTTCTCAGTTTAATCAATTGTTAACATTTTATTTTATTTTTCCATCAATTGTATTCCTTGGTATTTTTTTGACTATTAAATTAAGATTTTTGCAAGTCACAAAAATGAAGTTGAGTGTTATAAGTCTCTTTAAATCAAGCTCTAATGGGGTTGGAAACATCTCTCATTACGAGGCTGTTTCTGCTGTAATTGCAGGAAATCTAGGGACTGGAAATATTTCAGGTATGGCAATTGCTATAACAATGGGAGGCCCTGGCGCCTTGGTTTGGATGTGGTTTATGGCTTTTTTAGGCTCTATTATCCAGTATGCCAGTTGCTATCTAGGAGTTAAATATCGAACTCAAAATGAGACTGGAGAGTATATAGGTGGCCCTATGTACTATTTAAAAAATGGTCTAGGTTTAAAAAAACTATCAATTTTCTTTGCTGTATTCACCTTATTTGGAGCCGTCTTAGTTGGTAATTTTGCTCAAGTTAATTCCACTATCTTACCTATGAAAGAACTTGGTATAAATCCTTTTTTTTGTAGCTTAGGTATTATGGTCCTTGCTGCTTTAGTGACGTTAGGCGGGATTCAAAGAGTTGCAAAAGTGGCCGCTTCTGTGGTTCCGGCTATGGCAGTTTTGTATGTAGGGGCGGGGCTTATTGTCTTGTTTTTTTATAGTGAACAAGTTTTTCCTGCGATAGTCTTAATGATTAAAAGTTCGTTTCAGCTTAGTTCTGTTGCAGGGGGGGCTTTAGGCTTTGGCTTAATGAAAGCTCTTTCAACAGGGTTTGAACGGGGAGTTTTTGCAACGGATGCAGGAACTGGGATTGTTCCTATTTTGCAATCTGGAGCAAGAAGTCAACATCCAGCTTTAGATGGGGTTGTAACTTTGGTAGCTCCTTTTTTAGTGATGTTAATTTGTACTATGACCGGGCTTATTTTAATTGTAACAGGGGCTTATGAACAATCTGGATTGCAGAGTACAAATATGGTTGTGTTTGCTTTTCAAAAAGTTTTTGGAAAGACTGTAGGTCTTTCTATTGTGTTTTGTTCTTTGTTTTTATTTGCCTATACAACTATTTTGTCTTGGGGTGGATGCGGAGAAAAAGCTGCAGAATTTCTGTGGGACAAGAAAAAGTCTAAGTTGTTTCAGTATGTTTATTTAGCTTTGATTCCTGTCGGGTCTTTATTAAAAGTGGACTTGATTTGGGTTCTAGCAGATCTTTCTATTGCTTTGATGCTAATAACCAATTTAGTGGGAGTTGCGGGGCTTTCTAGAGAGGTTATAGCAGGAAGTTTTAATTTTTTTGGTAAGCAAGAGTCCAAAAATTAAAATAAGAGAGCTTTTCAGAGGATCCATCCAATTGCCTCATTAAAGTGGTGTACAAAAACGTCCAAGTCACTTGCCCTTTCCCTGCACAGAATCGTAGGCAAGATGTTTGGAAGGTTTGGATAGATGCCAATAGGAAATTCAAAACCGCGCTTGCCGCGCAGTCTCGGAAATATCCAACTCCTCTGTATAGTCGAGTTGGATGACGGGGGAAATTCCTTCCGAAAGGTGTTAGTCTCAATTCTAACGGGTTAATCATTAATATTATCGCGTGGTTAACGAAACTGTGCAATGAGTATATTTATATATAATGCCGAATTCGGCATTATATATAGGTTATTATGTAAACAGTTTTCTTAGAGTTTTTAGCAAAAAATATTAAATCTCCGTCCTCGATATGTTTATTGTTAACTGGATTTTTAAAAGACACGTTCCCATTTTGAATATATGTTTGATTCTTGTTTGGTAGATTGATCGCATCCCTCTTGGCGCTGGAGCTTCTGTAGCCAATTCTAATGGAACTCCATAGGGTAAATTCGTGTTCTGTATCTTTAATTCCGTAGAAATTAGCTGATAATCAGAAAGGTAAAGACTTTTTTACTTTTTCTGAAGAGATAGTTCAAGGTTTTTAAATGATTATTTAGGGGTGCTAAAGATTTCATAAACAACCCCACATTTAAAGTGTTTTATATGTGGAGTTGTTTAATAGGAAGTTTATCTGAGTTGTAAAAAATCTTCGTAATGTTCAATAGCATTTTCGGTGCAAGGCTCTAAATCTTCTTCACAGAGTGATGTGAGGTCTGATGAGCATACTTTTTCTTTGTGAGCAAGAGACATCATTTTTTCAAGTAAATGAGAAAGTCCTTGATTGTCTTTAGCTGAAATTTCAAAAATAGATTCAGGTGATAGGTCTGTGGCTTTGCGAAAAAGAGCTGCATTTTCAGAGGAATCATCCATATCAATTTTATTTAAAGCGATAAGGAATGGTTTTTCTAGCATTTCTGGGTTATATGCGGCTAATTCGTTTCTTAAGATTTGATAGTCTTCTATAGGGTTTCGGCCCTCAAATCCTGAGATATCAACCACAAAGATTAAAATGGAGGTTCTTTCAATATGTCTTAAAAAAGAGAAGCCTAAGCCCTTGTTTTTATGAGCATCTTCGATAATGCCAGGAATATCGGCTAAGAGAATTCGCTCGTTAGAAGCGCTACTTGCATATCCTAAATTAGGGAATAAAGTTGTAAAAGGGTAGGCTGCAATTTTTACGCGAGAGTATGTTAGTTGAGATAGAAGAGTAGATTTTCCAGCGTTTGGCATCCCAACAAATCCGACATCTGCAATGAGCTTGAGTTCTAATTCGACTTCTTTAATTTCGCCCTTTGTTCCTTCCGTGCAAATATGAGGAGCTTGATGAGTGGGGGATTTAAAATGATGATTTCCCTTGCCTCCGCGGCCTCCACGGCAAAGAATGACTTCTTGACCGTCTTCTGTAAGGTCAAAAAGGATTTCTTTTGTATTTCGATCTTTAATAAGAGTTCCGCAAGGTACTTTAAGAACTAAATAAGGTCCTGTTTTTCCTTGCATGAGATTATATCCACCGATTCCGCCATTCTTAGCGCAAATAACTCTTTTATTCCTGTACCCCTGCAAAGAAAGAACTTGAGTGTCGGCTTTAATCACGATAGACCCGCCGTTTCCCCCGTCACCACCTGTAGGCCCACCTTTAGGGATGTATTTTTCTCTGCGCCAAGCTACGACGCCATTGCCACCGTTGCCTGCAGAGAGAGTAAGAATAGTTGAATCAACAAACATAAAAAATCTTTTGAAAAAATAAATGAAGCCCCTCTTCTTATTCAAAAGAGGGATTTACTTGAATATATTTAATTAGCTTCTGTTTGAGCAGAAACCGTAGCTTCTGGAAGAACGGAAACGTATGTTCTGTTAGTTTTGCGATATGTTACAATGCCATCTATTAATGCAAATAACGTGTCATCTCGACCTATCCCAACGTTTTTAGCAGGAATCCATCGAGTTCCTCGTTGTCTTATAAGGATGCTTCCAGTTGTAACAAATTCTCCGCCCGAGGCTTTTACGCCTAAACGCTGCGAGTTAGAATCTCGTCCATTTCGTGAAGAACCCTGACCTTTCTTATGTGCCATTATGACGCTCCCTTAAACTATGATGTCTGTAATTTTAATTCTTGAGTAGCGCTGGCGATGGCCTACTTTTCTTCTGTAACCTTTTCTTTTTTTGTACTTAAAGGAAATAACCTTATCACCTTTTACTTCAGCTACCAGTTCTGCTTTCACTGTAGTTTGAGTAAGATATGGGGCTCCGATTTGCATAGAAGTTCCATTATGTACAAAAAGTACATGAGCAAATTCTATTTTTCCATCTTCAGTAGTGTCGACGAGTTCAATGTCGAGGACATCGTCTTTTTCTACCTTGTACTGTTTTCCGCCGGTTTCGATAATTGCGTACATTTTTGTACCTCCTGCATGTTATCCGTTGCGATGAGTTATTGTGGAATCTTTTCTGTAAGACTCGTTTAGAGAGGAAACCAAAGATGATAAAAGAACCTTTTGTTCTTAGTCAAGCACAAAAAGCAAAAAAATAGGAGAATTCAAAGAATTCACCGGTTAGTTGTTGTTTTTCTTTTTTTTATTGATAATTAAATGCATATAATATAATTTAATTAATAAGGTTGTTTTTAACAAGTTTAACTAGTTTTTATTTAAGGGGGTTTTTATATGGTTACATCAACAAATAAAAAAGTAAAATCGAGCTCGCCGTCTAAAAAAGCGACTAAAAGTAAGAAGCCTCTTAATAAGTGGAGAAGTTTTTGGAAAAAGTACTGCTCATTTTCTTGATTTTATGAATTGAGAAAATCCTAGGGAGATAGAGTAAAATAGGGCGGCGACTAGGGTAATGGTAGCTCCTGGAGGCCAATTAAGTTCGTAAGAAGTGTAGATGCCTATGCAAGTAAACAGCATGCTAGCTCCAATGGATGTTTTCATAAGAGTTGAAAGTTTTTTTGCAAAGCATGCTGTAGAAGCCGTTGGCATAGTAAGTAAAGAAATTACTAAAATAGCTCCTACAACTTGAATTAAAATAACAACCGAAAGAGCAATGAGACAAAGCAAGAAAATATAGAAGAACTTTATGGAAATTCCTTGTAGAGCAGCTTGCTTTTCATCAAAGCAAATTGCTTGGAACTTTCTGTAAAAGAGAAGTGTTGAGGCTATTACAAAAGCATCCAATAGTAAGAGTGCAACTACATCGCTTTGAGTAGCCCAAAGAATGTTGCCGAAAAGGAAATTCATTAGTTCTACGTTGTATCCCGGTGTAAAAGTAATAAAAATGACTCCAATGGAAGTTCCTGTAGCCCAAATTGCGGCAATAATAGAATCTTCTCTTTCTTTATACTTCAAGTGGACAAATCCTAAAAGGATAGCGGATAGGATAGCAAATAAGAGGGCCCCCTGAAGAGGCGAGATGAAATCTAAGTTATAAGTTCTTTTAATCCATAAAAAAAGTCCCATACCACCTAAGACGGCATGAGAGATGCTTCCGCTTATGAATACTATCCTTTTTGTGACGACATAAGATCCAATAATGCCACCTGAAATTGAGGCGGCAAGACCTGCTCCAAGAGCCATGACAAGAAATGGATTTGTAAAAAATGTTGAGATGAGGAAATTCATGAAAATCCTTTTTTAATTAAAGGAGAGTGATACAATCCAAGTCCAAAATGTTCACATACTTCAGTGGGAGAGAGAGTGTGGATGTGTTTATGGACACATAAAAGTTTTTCAACTTTTTGTAAGATAGTTTGTAAGTCGTGAGTGACCATTAAAATCGTTACGCTACCTTTTAAAGAGGTGAGGATTTTCATGATCTCTTCTTCTGCTTGAGGATCGACGCTTGCAGTGGGTTCATCCAAGATGAGTAATTTAGGGTTTGAGACAAGGGCTCTTGCTATGAGAACTCTTTGAGCTTGTCCTCCGGACAGGTCTCCGAAAGAGTTGTTTTTAAAAGAGGACATTCCTACTTTTTCAAGGGAATCTAAGACTAATTGTTTGTAATAAGGTTTTAAAGTTCCAAAAAAAGAAAGCTTAGAAAGGCATCCCATTTGAACAACCTCTTCTACGGTAATGGGGAATTGCTTATCAAATCTGGCAATTTGAGGTACATATCCTATGAAAGATGTGTTTTCTTGAGGGGAATTACCCCAGAGAGAAATTTTGCCTTGATTTGGCTCTAGAAATCCCATAATTAATTGAAGCAGTGTTGTTTTCCCTCCTCCATTAGGGCCGAAGATTCCGATAAAATCCCCTTCATCTATGGTTAAATTGACGTTTTCTAAAATAGAAGTTTTGTCGTAGGAGAAGGATATGTTCTTTAAAATTAAAGCAGGGGTGATGAGTTTCATAGTTGAGGCTCTGCGATAAATTGAACAAGTTGATTAAAGATCTCCATATAATCGGGACTATAGGGGTCGATTTCGTGGATGGGCACTTCTAGTTGTTTGGCTATGAGTTCGGCTCCCTTGTTATTATATTGAACTTGTGTAAGTACGGTACGGATAGGAGTCGTTTTAGCAAGTTCTAAAATAGAACCTAATTGCCTAGGAAGGGGGTCTTTTCCTTCAAGTTCTATGGATATTTGCCTGAGGTCATAATCTCTACAAAAATATCCGAAAGCTGGGTGAGAGACGAGGATCGAGTCGTTTTTATAGGGGAGGAGTTTTTCCGTAAATAATATGTCTGCTTGAGAAAACCTATCTTGAAGTGCGAAGAGATTTTTTTCTATCAGACTTTTTTGGCTTGGAAAAGCTAGAATAAGAGCTTTTGCAATAAGAGCCGCTTGAGTTTTAGCAAGTCTTAAGCTTAGCCAAATATGTAAGTCTTTGCTGTCGTGTGAGCAAGTGGAGCATTTGTGACCTTCATAAATATAGGAAATTTCTGGGATATCAGAGAGGTTAACGACAATTAAATTTTCATTTTGTTCTTTAAGAGATTTGGCTATTTTTTTCTCAAAACTTTCACTGAGTCGTATCCATACTTTTGATTGTTTAGCTTGTTGAACTTGTTTAGGCGTCGGCTCATAGATATGAGGATTTGCTCCCGAAGGCACTAGAGAAATGGCCTTTATTTGTCCGTCTGTTAAAGCTTCTATAAAATAAAGATAAGGGGGGATGCTTACCAGGACATCAATTGTTTCTTCGGGCCCTTTTGAGCAGCTACTTAAAAAAAATAAAGAGGTTGCTATGAGAGATAAAAATATTTTTTTCATAAAAAAGCCTTCATAAGAATGGAAAGAAACCATTTTTTGCTGATTTCGGAATAATTTCAAGAGAAATGAATGAAATTAAGCTTGAGAGATATAAACCTTCAAGATAGACTAAGTGCACTAAAGTTTTTTGGAGGAGTGTTCGAGTGGCCGATGGAGCCCGCTTGGAAAGCGTGTAAACGTGAAAACGTTTCGTGGGTTCGAATCCCACCTCCTCCGACAACGCAACGAATTCGAACCCTTACTCTCATTTAGGAGGCTAAGGGTTTCGATTTTGCTGCAAGCCACATAATAAGCTCTACTCTGAATCAACTGCTCACCCTCAATTACGCACTTACTAGGAATAGGATCCATTTCAATAGTTCCTAAAAGATCTTTTAACGCTAAAGCTGATTGCTTAGTGTCTTTTTCTAAAGTTTCTCTGAAATTATCCAATCTATGTTCAAGCCATTCTTTAGCAGGGGATTTGAAAGCTCCTTTTTTTGGAACTCGAGTCCTTGAATTTCATCGTTAATTTTCTCATGACGTCCCTCTGCATCATTAATCGCTTCTGATACTAGCTTAGAAAAATTACCTGCTTTAACATAGCTCTTTCTAGAGGGTGGTGCAACATAGCTTCTGTAAATTCAGATTGAAATATTTTTTTGAGATGTAAATTCTCTGGAAAAGAAAAAGATCTGAGATCACAATTCTTTTTTTCGAAATCGTCAAAAAATGAAAAGAGGAAAATATGATTTCAGATCGATTGAATGATAGCATCGCCGAACAAATAATTAAAGAACTTATAGGTCAAGGAACAGAGGCTATAAAGCCTGTATTGGAACTACTGTTCAACACGGCGATGAAGCTGGAAAGGGAAAGGTTTCTTCGAGCAGCTCCTCATGAAAGGAGTGAAGACCGAAAGGGATATGCAAA
>CAMDHO010000047.1 GCA_945898205.1 Chlamydia trachomatis
CAATAGCAAAAGAAATGAAGCGTTTAGCAATAGAAAAATATGAAAAGAAAGCCCCTGAATTTGCAAAATGGCTAGAAGAGAATGTTGATGAAGGACTGACAATCTATCAGTTCCCTAAAGGACATTCGATCAAGTTAAGAACTTCTAATGGGATGGAGAGACTTAATCGGGAGATTAAACGACGAACTAGACTAGCTGTTATATTCCCCAATAAGGAATCAGCCTTGCGCCTAGTAACTGGAGTTCTGATAGAAATTCATGAAAATTGGATAACAGGAAAGCAGTAGTTAGAAATGAATTGTCTGATTGAAAGGCAACAGGAATAAAAAACTACGATTGAAGAAAAAAAGGATGCAGATTGAATTTACAGAATAACTGTTGCTTTATCTAAAAATTCCTGAACTTTTGAAAGCGCTAGATGATTCTTAATATCTTTTTCTACGGGCCAAAGAAGCGTCTTCCAACCGGCTGTCATAGCCCCTTTTTACATTTTCCACTCTGTCATCAATTAACATAATTTCCGTTGCTGATGCTTGAAGAGTATTTTGTATCATTTGATAAAATTGCTGCGAAGGTTTTGATACCCCCATCAATCCGGAAAAAAAATTCATCTCAAAACAATTTTTAAGCTCCAATGTTTCCCATAAAAAATTTGCTCTGAATTTTTCTTGATTGGATCCTAAGTGACATCTAATCCCTTTCTTTTTTAAGTCCGAAGCCAACTCTAACACTTCTTTATCCAGGGCACTTTCTGTTTAAAACCAAAATCTCATGTAATCTTCTACGCTACCTCTAAATCCCCATTTAGGAAGTTCGTAAGATAACAACTCTTTTAGGCAAGATCTACCCTCCACACACTCTTTCCATTTTTGCGTGAAAAATATTTTAATGAACGCTTGATCTAAACCAAATTTTTGGATGGCAACTTCAGCGGCGAATGGCTTAGTTTGAATGACCACTCCATCTACGTCAAAAATGATGTGCTTCAGTCTTTGTTCTGACATTTAAATTGTTTTTAAATCTGATTATAATAAAAAGAGGCAGAAGAGAACAAGATGAAAAAAATAGATAATAAAAAAGCACTCAAGTTTCCCTGAGTGCTTTAGTTTGAGACTTGATGGACTCGAACCATCGACCCTCTCATTAAAAGTGAGATGCTCTACCGACTGAGCTAAAGTCTCTTTGTATATTGACCCCAAGGGGATTCGAACCCCTGTTATCAGAATGAAAATCTGGTGTCCTAGGCCAGACTAGACGATGGGGCCAGACTCATTTATAAAGTGGCTACATATTAATCCACTTCCCGATTTTTTCGCAAGCATTAAACTGTCATAATTTCTTTTTCTTTTGCATTCATCAAAACATCCACTTCTCTGCAGTATAAATCGGTATATTCTTGGATGTTCTTTTCGAATTTTTTCATGAGATCTTCAGCTAAATCCCCATCTGCTTTCTGCTTACGGACAATTTCATTTTGTTTACGTCGAATCTCACGTATTACTACTTTCGCATCCTCAACTCTCTTTTTCCCAATCTTAACCATTTCCTTTCTCATAGACTCATCCATAGGAGGAATTGGAATACGAACAACATGCCCGTCTAAGATCGGCTGTAGATTTAAATTAGCCTTACCTATCCCCTTGCTAATCGCTCCAGCAGTTTGAGGATCAAACGGAGTGACTAAGAGCATCCGAGCTTCTGGAGCTGTAATGTTTGCCAACTCTTTAAGCCTCATATTAGATCCATAGATTTCAACAGTCACAAGATCTAAAATAGCAGGATTAGCCCGCCCTGTTCTTAAACTTTTTAGTTCATCTTTAAAACGATCAATCGCCGCAAGCATTTTTTCTTTAGCTTGATCTGACGCATTTGCCATAATTAATCTCCAGTAACCAACGTTCCGCCTTCCCTACTACACAAGGCCCTCAACAAGGACCCCTCTTCGAAAAGATTAAATACATAAATAGGTATCTGATTCTCCCTACATAGTGCTATAGCAGTTAAGTCCATAACATTCAACTTTTTCGTTAAGGCTTCTGTATAAGAAAGACTAGAATACTTAACCGCTTGAGGATTTTTCTTAGGATCCTCGCTATAAATCCCATCTACTTTTGTAGCTTTTAATAGAATTTCCGCCCCCATTTCACTAGCTCGTAAAGCTGCTGCCGTATCTGTCGTAAAATAAGGATTTCCTGTTCCCCCTACAAAAATAGGGATCTCTTTTTTTTGCATGCAAAGCATTGCATGACCCCAAATATATTTTTCTACGATAGAATCATTAAGAGCGCTCATGACACGACTTTCTATTTGAAGAGCCGCTAAAGACTGTTGTAATACAAGACCATTAATTGTTGTAGCTAGCATCCCTATATGGTCCGCCGGGGTTCGAGAAAATCCGAATTCAGAAGCTTGAACGCCTCTAAAAATATTCCCCCCTCCTACAACAATAGCTATTTCAAGACCTAGAAGATACACCTCTTTAATTGCTTTAGCTATATGCTCACAAGCTTTGTGCTCTACACCAAACTTCTGATCGCCCATAAGAGCTTCCCCAGACAGTTTTAAGAGCACTCTTTTATAAAGAGGTGTACTCATATAAAATTCCTTTCTTATCCTCCCACTTTCCAGCGGATAAAGCTTTGAATGGTAAGAGGTTTTCCACAGTTTTTTGACTCTCTTTCAACAACAGCAGCTACCGTTAAAGCATTGTCTTTTATAAACTTTTGACAAACAAGACAAGACTGATCATAGAAAGCCTTGATCTTTCCTTCAACAATCTTATCAATCATGCTGGCAGGCTTTCCTTGCATTTGAGCTTTTGCAATATCTTCTTCTCTAGCTTTTACATCAGAGGGTACTTCACTCGGATTTAAATAATCAGGAGCTTCCGCTGCAATATGCATCGAAATCTCTCGAGCTAATAACTCTTGACCTGATCCACCAGAAATCAGCGTTGCGGCTACAATTTTACCACCCATATGAGAGTATATACCTACCGACAAATCTCCAACCTTAGGAATCACCAACATTCTTTTAATCTGAATGTTTTCACCAAGGCTCTGCATTGTCAACGCTCTATACTGATCAATTGTAATAGAATCATCTTTGCTATACTTTAAATTTAAAAGCTCTTCTACGCTTGAAGCCTTCATCAAACTTGCTTCTACACACACATCTTCAATAAACTTTTTAAACTTTTCATTTTGAGCAACAAAGTCTGTCTCTGAATTAATCTCTATAATTGCAATAGCTTTATCAGACTCTGCATATCCTATCAATCCTTCATTAACTTCTCTACCTTCTTTCTTTACAGCAGAAGCTATTCCAGCTTTACGAAGAAAATCAATAGACTTTTCCATGTCACAATCAGATTGATCAAGTGCTTCCTTGCACTTACTCATACTTACACCGGTTCTTGCTCGAAGCTCTTTCACCATTTCAGCTGTTACTTTGCTCATTTACAATCACCTTTATCTGCACATTCAGAGGAAGCTCCAGCTTCTTCGGATTCTTTCTCATCACCCTTAGATACCGCAATTCGTCCGTCCGCTTTCTTTTCTATAATTGCGTGCATAAGAGCTTGAAGAATTAGTTTAATACTTTTCAAAGCATCATCGTTACATGCAATAACATAATCAATAGGATCCGGATCGCAATTTGTATCCACGAGAGCCATGATTGGAATTCCAAGCTTTTTAGCTTCTGCAACTGCAATATGCTCTGAGCTAGGATCTACTACTACAACTAAGCCAGGAAGCTTTCTCATAGCACGAATTCCTGATAAGTTTTTTTGAAGCTTATAGTTATCCTTTGCCATCAAAGAAACTTCTTTTTTAGTAAGCCCTTCTCCGCCAGAGATCAATTTCTTTTCGATTCTTTCCATAGTCTTTACTGACTGACGAATTGTTGATAGATTAGTTAAAGTTCCACCGAGCCAACGCTCACACATGTAAAACTCTCCACACTCTTCAGCACATTCTTTCACTACAATCTTCGCTTGTTTTTTAGTTCCAACAAAAAGAATAGATCTTCTTTTTGCCACAACACCACGAACAACTTCTACCGCATCTCTAATTTGCTGCAGAGTTTTTGCTAAGTCTATGATATAAATCCCATTGCGCTCTTCGAAAATATATCTTTTCATTTTCGGATTCCAACGGTGCTTTTGATGCCCGAAGTGAGCTCCACTTTCAAGTAAATCTTTTATAGTAACTTCGATAGGTTTTTGAATAGCCAAGCCTTGTCCCTTTATGTTGACACCGGCATCCTTCTTAAAGAAGGATTTCAGTCTTGGTTTATTTTTTTTGGTTTATAGATACAGAAAAAGCGCCTGGTCAGAATCGAACTGACGCGAATAGCTTGGAAGGCTACCGTTCTACCATTGAACTACAGGCGCTTAGCATTTGTCTTATAGTTTTACACAATTTCCCTATTTATTTCCAAGGAAAATCTTTTTTTGTTTCGATAATAGCGCAGATTCCCTAGTAAAAAAACATAATTTTCTTACTCAAAATCCCTTATATGTTCTCTCCCCGAAGATGCCATTTTCTCCAAGTAGGAACTTGCCCCATATTTTTCTTGAATCTCCTTCCACTTGGACGCCATTTGCGCTCCAATTGGAGCAGCCTCCTTCCCTCCTGATTTACTATATTTCAGAAAAACAACAACAACTAGCTCCCCATCTCCCCATTCCCCGTCTATTTTTGTTGTTTTTTCTGGAAAAACAATCCCCGCAAACCAAATGTGGTTTCGAATGACAGCTTTAGACTCTGAATCAATCCAATGCTTATAGAGAATCTCTGCCGTCCCCGTCTTCCCGACAAACCTTCCCTTTAAAGCCTCAAACTCCATAGCCGCTTTAGGATAATCTTTTAAATACTTAATCGATGACGCTTTAGCAGTCCCCTTACTCCCCGTAATCACCCGATTCATACCCTCCAATAAGATGGTTCGAATCTCTTTTGGGAAAAAAACAGTTCTCTTTACCTCAACCGGGATCTTATGAATTAATGGGTTATAAGCAGAGGAAAGAGCTTCTGTAAACAAAGGGAAATCTACCCCAGCAAGAATCAGCGAATCCTGAAAAGGATGAATCGTTCCAGATTCAGCTCCGAAACTAGACAAGAACAGATCTTCTGAAGTTTTCTTCCCCGCTATTAAACTTAAAATTTGAGGCTTAATTACATTTCCTTGATTTGCAAAAGCAGCATACATAACCGCAGTTTGCAAGGGGGTAGCAATCAAAGAATGCTGTCCCATAGCAAAAGAATATAAACCTGTTTTATTGTCTGCTAAATCATCAGGAATCGAGCCCTTGATCTCGCCTGGCAGGTCTATTCCCGTCTTAGAACCAAGCCCCAAATCTTTTGTTGTCTTTTCCAAATAAGAAGGATCCGCAATATGCTCTGAAGCTAAGAGCGCAAAATAAAGGTTACTAGACTGTTCAATGGCCCCAATAAGATCGATTTTTCCTATGTTAGGATGCGTTCTAGGAAGCATTCCTCCTTTATATAATCTTCGGATAGGACTTCCCTCTAATGTATAACCTAATACTTGCTTTGCGCTACCCGGAACACTAGCCATTTGAATCATGTCTATAACCGTTAAAGGATTCAAATCTTTTAAGCTAAGATGATTTTCTTTTAAGTATTCATAACGCTCTCTTAAAGCTTCATATCCAACAGCTAGCTTGAAAACAGACCCCTGAGGGGTTGATTGACGAAAAGCCTGTGAACGCCCATAACCAAATCCTGAAAGGGGATAAAAAGCAGAAGCCAAGTGCTTTTCTAATTGAACACCATTTACATTTCGAAGAAATCGATATCTCCCATAAAGAGGAAGAGTTAACTCATCAAAACTTCTCATGCATTTCATGCATTGAATAGCTTGCATAGGCGTTAAATTAGAGAGCATCTGATGTAACGACTCAAAAGAATCATCTTGCATAGAGACTAATTCTTCCAAATAGGGCTTTAGCTGAGGATAATCTTCTACTGAAATCCTCTGGTTTTTATAAAGAACAGCGTCTAAAAAAACAAACTTGCACGCATCCCAAAATTTCTTAAATAGAGTTTTTTCTATCGTCTCTAAATATTCAGTATAAGGTTTTGCCGATTTCTTATGCGCCTTTTCCTCTTTTCTTTTCTGCTTAAGAAAATCCTTAAAATATCGATTTCTCCATTCTTTAAAACCTATCTCATGATGCAGTTTTTCAGTCTGCTCTTTTACCTTGTCATGAACTTTTTTAAAGGCTTGAGACAATTCCAAAAAATGAGACAACGAAAGATGTCCGATTTCAGCCACCAACTCTGGATTCCATGCATCCGTAAAAACTAAAAGACCCAATAAATCCAACACCAATAACTTATCATCATTATGCCTTACTGAAGAGAGAAACTGACTCAAAACTTGAAGACTTGGACTTATTTCCTCTCTGCATTCGATTAAATTACTTTTAATGAATTCTATTACTTCTAAAGAATGTTTCTTTTTTCCTGCAATATGAGGATCTTCCGGATATAAAACATGCATTAAAGCCGAAGGATCTTCCGTTTTTGACTGTCGCTTTAATTCCTCAAAATGCTTTTGCAAAAGATAGGCATTTCCAACAGTTCCAATTTCAAAGATAATCTTTTCTATCGAACTTTTTGGGGGAATAATCGTACTAAGAAAGTATTTCCAAGTAAGCTTTTGACACCCTTCGTTCCAAAGATCTTTCTCTTGAGAGTACGTCTCCTTTGTTAAAAACGCTTTCCCGTCCCATATGTCGCCAATATACCTTTCATTTTCAAGCCATTTACATATATCTGCTTGTTTTTCCTTTTTTAACTCCGGTGTTTGAGCTGGAATAAAATCATTTGGATCAAAACGCGGATATGAAGCCATCGTTAAAATCTCCCCTGTCTTAGGATTTAATGCTATTGCTGCAGCACCTTTAATCCATGGAGTCCCCGGGAGAACCTCTCCATTTTCATCTTTAACGTCCCTTAAACCCTCATGCTCGGCTAAAAGCCCCTCTGTATACTGCTGCAGCTCTGCAGAAATTGCTAGAAAAACTCTCTGACCACTCATTCCTTTCTTTGCACCAGGAAGCTCTCTTAAAATATTACCTTTAGGATCCATTTCATAGATTACCTTACCATGAACGCCTCGAAGAATCTCATCACAAAAACCTTCAACACCACTCTTCCCTATCTGGTCATTAATCCTATACGCTTTTTCTTGTAAAACTTTTAGACGACTTCTCACTTCGAAAGGAGTTTTATAGCCAGTAGGCAAAAAGACAATCTCTCCAAATTCTCTTTTTTTTATATATTCCTGCAACCCCTTAATTTCTTCTGCTATTTGCAAATATTCCTTTGAGTTAATCGCTCCCATATAACCAACAATATCACATGCTGTTTTATGGAAAGGGTAAACTCTTTTCGTTACTCTTTCCGCTTCGATTCCTCTCCAATCTTTTTGAATCATCCGAATAGAATAATATTCTTTTTCAGTTAAGTTTTCTTTTATAATAAACGGCGTATGGGGAAACATGGATGCTTTTGCATAAACAAGATCTTCTATCGATTGAGAATCCATATTTAACTCATTAGAAAGCAGCTCAGCTAAAGAAGAAATATACAAACTTCTAACAGTTTTTTTTACCTTAACTCCCTTTTCATCCTTTTCCCATCGGCTAGCTGGTATTTCCCTTAGGTCTGCGTAGCGAATCGTTGCATTATATCCAATTTTATTTTGCGAAAGGGGCAGATTAAATCGATCCCTAATAGTAGCTCTTTCAACCTTTTGAATGACTGATTTACGCTTAGGTTTGCTAGCTTGCTGTTGATGGTAATCTTGTTGTACAAAACCAAGATACCACACTCGAATAAGGATTAAAAAAAAAGCGAGCAATATTAAATTTAAAATCTTATTTGCTTTGCGAGGAATATTTGAATCTGCTCTCATTATTTAAATCACTCTGAAAAAACTAAAGCTAAAGAACGAATCCTACCTTAAGACTCCTCACCACACAACATTATTACATATAGGCGAATTGAAAAATAAAAAAAAGAAGGTCTAGCCGAATTCAAAACTGCAATATTAGCTCAGCGAATCAAATAAGACCCGCTGAACTAATGTATTTCTAAAAGCAACGAGGCGGAAATGCAGTATAAGACAATCCTCCACCGCCTCCCGGTGTAAACCACATGTAATCCATTTCAGAAACAGGTATTTTATGATCAACATTTTCTGGAATATCTGAACCTTGATTTACTTCGATCTTTTGAACAGCAAGCGACGCTTGCCCTTTAATATGACTCTTACTGTTCCAACTAGGGTTTTCTAAAGCGATCTTGATATACATCATGCTGAAGGGCCCTTTGCCTAGATCTTGAGAACCTAATTCAGTTATAACTTCTGCATCTATATCTTTAATAGTGCGGGTTAATATGAGGTGCCCATCGATCCAATTTCCCAACATGGTCAAATTATAATGACCATACATACCTGCAGCGTTTTTATACCAAAAGTTCGGCATTAAAGGCCACCCCGATCCTTGAGGAAGGATTTCACTATGGCCCCCCGCCTCATATCCAATGTAAGAACCCGGACGCATGTACATTTTATCTGGATCGGATGGATCTTGGCCTTCGTTCGGATCAGAACCCATTTCGCAATCGAATTCAGTAATAAGGTCGGAACCAGAGCCGTTGCGATGCGAGAGAGGATCATCTGAGCCTCTTTGCGATTCCCCGTACGTCCAGACTGCAAATGTCGGTTCATAACCGACATCATTGCTAAGCCCCACAAAAGCAACTGAAATATTAAAATCTCTCATAGGATCGATCAATTGCGTCGATTGTATTCCTCCACCATCATACAGATTTGAATCTTGACTATGACTATCAAGAACAACGCCCTGATCTGAAATCGTTACATCCTTTACATTAGCAGCAAACATCGTATTTCCAGTCAACGCAATAGCCCAGTCAAAACTGATATCTCCACTTGTAAAATCATAACTCATTTCACAGCCATCTGAATTATACCAAGATCGATCAATGTTATATGGATTGATACTATTGATTTCCGCATACACCGCATCTGAATTTGAAGTAAGTCCCATGTTATAAATATTGATTGAGGAATTACTTCTATTTTCGAATGTGATCGCTGGCCGGAAAAATATTCCATTAGACGGAAATATGGATACCGGAACTTGAAAGACAATCGAGTTTTTCCCAGACGATAAACTATTGAAGTCCTGGTAGATCTTTTCAAGTTGCATTCCATCATTCAAATTAGTTCCGCAAAATAAAATTCTCACATTTGCCTCTGCATCTTCAGGAACATACACATCGCAAAAAACAGTATAGTCTGCCTTTGGAATTGGCACAGGCCCATTGGTTGTAGGATCTGCACCTACAGGCAAAATTAGGCCGTGAGCGCCATTTAGACCGTTGATGATCTTAATATCTTTATCAACAGGATTCTCGGTTTCTTTACCGAAATACCAATAAGGATGCCCCGCATTTCCGAGTGCTGACATATCAATATTCTTCATAATTGAAATCACGCCGTCAATAAGGTTATCCCCGGCAACCAGTTTTTGTTCAATTTGTGGATACCAACCTGCTTCTGGTGAGCCAGTAGTTACTAGTGGCGGATCCATAATTTGCGCTAAAGCCATTGCTTGCTTTTGACCTTCTGCAGTGCTGCAGTCTATGTCAAGATCTCTGACACTTATGCTTTGAAAAGAAGGTCCTAAATCTGTATTGATGGCATTTGCTCCGCTTAAACAGATCGTCATCGATAGTTCATTTGCTTCTACCCAGAAATAACGACGATGCAAACCACCTTCGTCGAGTTCGTCAGAAGACTCAGGGAAATCTTTATTAGCGTGGGTAACGCTAATCGACCCACTATATACATTTTCGTTGCCGTATTTATCCTTCCCCTCATTTGCACCATCGATATCTCCGGAAATCAAATACCAATGACCTGGTATCGTTGGTATTACCTGAATAAATGAGGCCCCGTTTGGGTTTTGAGTAACAATTTGTCCCCTTACTAAAGAGCCTGTCCCTGAAGAGAGATCCCAGTTTTCGAAAGAAGGAACATCTCCCCCCTTGATTAGATTCGGGTAAATAGAATCTGTCGAGGGAAGAGGAGGCATGAATACTTTCTCTGCTGAAATTCCAAGATTTTTCTGCACCAGACCCAAAAGAAACTGAATATGTTGATCAAAATCAGGCTCATGCTCCACATCATAATCACTTGCAATCAAATGCATTGATCCTTGCGAATTTTCAATCTGACTCTTGATTGCCTTAGTTAGATCAATAAAGATTTTATCGTGCAGTGCCCTCAACTGATCCCAAGTCAAAGAGCCATTTTTATATTGCTTCAAGCTAAATGTATAGCTCGTGCTGGCTTGTTGAATAAGTCCTGCCGAAACCAAATCTTGCGAAATAGCTAAAGCCTCTTCTTCATCTGTCATACCACTTCCTATCAATGAATCAAAAGATTGGCTTAACTTCGGAATTCCCTCTGCTTCTTGCGAAATCGAAGAAAGAAAAAAAAGCGGTAAAATCACGAACTGAATAACTTGCTTTGCTCGATGCATAGTAGATACCTAAAATCCAAGTTTAAAAAAATTTACACCATAACGCGATTGGGAATAGTTACATAAATAATTTAAAATTTCAAGACCATCTCACTCTGCACATATAGGCATAAAAAAAGATTTAATCTTGTCTTTTTTTTGTTTTCCATATAAATAGAACCTTACAAACGTTCATAATTTAGGAGTATTTTGAAGAGAAAACTTTTATTCCTGTTTTTTTTAAGCTCTTTTTCTATTTTCTCCTTCCTTTTAGAGGCAAAAGAAAATAAAACACCTAAACTACTCAACCTTGGAGTAGGTGTTTATGACATCATTCACAACCCTCAAAACCTCCTATTGCAAATAGAATATCGATCTTTCTTAAAAAGCTTTCAGTATGCCAGACCTCTGATTGGGCTCATGGGGACAGATAAAGCAACATTTTATTTATACGGAGGAATGGCTTGCGATATTTTCTTAGGAAAAAAAATGGTGTTAACCCCAAGCTTTGCTCCGGGACTTTACTTCAAAGGTTTTGGTAAAAACCTTTGGTTTCCTCTAGAATTTAGATCTTCCATGGAACTTTCTTATATTCTACCTAATCATGGCAGAGTCGGAGCTCAATTTTATCATATTTCCAATGCCTCTATTGGGCATAAAAATCCCGGGGCTGAAGCGCTTGTCTTTTTCTATTCACTCCCCCTTTACTAAAAAACCCACTCTACAAAGAAGAAAAAACTTTAGGTATAGATTCTAATATATCAGAAGCTGTCATAGAAAAAACCGTTTTTTCTTCTGCCGCTATATCTCCTGCCATGCCATGAAGATAACAGGCAAAAAAAGCTGCCTGAGCAGGAGACTGTCCTTGCGCCAGTAAAGCTCCCAACATCCCTGATAACACATCGCCAGCCCCTGCTGTTGCCATGCCAGGGTTCCCAAAAGGAAGAATAAGAGGAACTTCTTTTGTAGCAAAAAGAATATTAGGAGCTCCCTTTAATAGAAGGGTTGTATTTTTCTTCTCTACAAAAGATTGACAACTTTCAATAATATTTTTTCCAATAAGATTATGCGATTCTAAAAGGCGATTCATTTCGCCTGTATGTGGCGTTAAAACAGCTTGAGAAGGAATTGCTGCGGATGGGTTTTTGGCCAAGAAAAAAAGGGCATCCGCATCGATAACCAAAGGAATTTTACATTTAGATAAAATGCTTTTTATTTTCTTCTCTTCTTCTTTCTCTCTCCCCATCCCAGGACCTATTATAAGAGACTTTGCTTTTTGCATTTCTTTTATGTAATCAGACTCTTGCACAAACGGTTCTTTGATTATTTCCCAAGGAGTCCCTAAAACTAAACAATCCAATCCTTCGGGATAATACCATCGAACAATTCCAGCTCCCGATTTTAAAGCCGCATAGGAGGCTAGGATTCCTGCCCCCACCATCTTGTAAGATCCCGCTACGACAATCACATAGCCTGCTTCGTATTTATTTCTTTTCCGACTGATCTTAGGCAATAATAACGGATAGAATTCTTTATCTTGCTCTTCTACTAAAAAAGCTTCCGGTTCCACTTCGCTCAAAAAAGAAGCCGGCAATCCAAATTCTCCCTTAAGCAACCTTCCTACATAGTTCCACCCATCTTTTAGAAAAAAACCCAACTTAGGAAGTTCTAAATAAATCGTAGCTGTCGCTTGAATAGCACAGGTTCCCACCTCTCCGGTATTTCCACAAACCCCTGAGGGGATATCAATAGATAAAATAGATAATCTAGATGCGTTAGCCCTGCAAATTACATCTGTTAGGACTTCATCTAATTTCCCTTTAAACCCTGTCCCGACAAGTCCATCTAAAATGATCCCTTCTAACCCAAAAGACAATTCGTTTTCTTTATGAACAAAGAAAACTGTCCCCCCTACTTTTTCAAATCTCTCTTTTTGATGGCAACATAACGGTCCACATTGATCAATATTGTAGACATGAAAAGCTTTGACGCGAAATCCCTTTTCTAAAAGCTTTAAACCTGCAACATAAGCATCCCCCCCATTATTACCCTTACCTACAAGTAGAGTAACCACACGGGACAGCTTCTTCTCCTCAACAAACGATTCAACCCATTTAGCAATAGAAATCCCCGCATTCTCCATAAATTCCAGCTCTCGACTTCCTTTAGCATAGGCCAATCCTTCTAGCTTAGTCATAGACTTCGAAGAAATTACTTTAGTTTTTCTCATTTTCATAAGTGTTCTTCTTTGATTGCTCGTTGTAATAAAGAATAAACTGCTTCGTGAGGATTCATTCCCTCATAAATAATAGAGTAGATTACTTCTGTAATGGGAACTGGAATTTGTGCCTTTTGAGCGAGTTGCCTAGCCGATACACATGTATAAATACCCTCGACGGCCATTCCTATTTTTTCTTTAGCGCTCTGAGGATCTAAACCTTCTGCTAGCAACTTTCCAAAAGAATAATTACGACTATGCTTAGAAAGGCAAGTAACACAAAGGTCCCCAAGCCCCGAAAGTCCATTAAGAGTCTCTTGATTGCACCCCTTTACAATAGACAGCTTGCGAATTTCATGAAGACCTCTTGTCATCAAAGCTGCTTTTGTATTGTCTCCAAACCCTAAACCATCGGAAATACCACAAGCAATGGCTATTACATTCTTCATTGCACCGCCAAAAGCAACTCCATTTAAATCAGCGTTAGGATAAACTCGAAAACAAGGGGTAGTGAATATTTCAGCTACTCTATTCATTAATTGAGAATCATAAGAAGCGCTAACAACAGATGTTGGAAGCTTTTGGATTACCTCTTCTGCATGACTTGGCCCACTTAAACAACTAATTTGATTCTTAGAACCCTCGCCCAGGACTTCTAATACAACTTCAGGCAATAGAAGCCCACTATTTTGCTCAATACCTTTTGATGTAATAACGATAGGGCACTTCAAGGGGCCCGCTGACAAGATCTGTTCAAAAACAGGTCGAATTCCCATTGAAGTAACAGACTCTACAAGTAAATCTGCAGATTGCAAGGCTTCTTGCAAATCAGAAGTAACAGTAAAATTCCCCTCAACCTTGTAATGAGAAAGCTTAGGGTGTTCTTTTTTTTTGTTTAAAACTTTGGCAAATTCCTCATTCATGGTCCATAAAACAACCTCATATCCCTTCGACGCTAAAAGACCCGCTAAAGTAAATCCCCATGTTCCAGCTCCTAAATAAGCAATACGCATTCCTTACACCCTCTTAAAATTAGTTACCTTACAGTACCATAAAAACAAGAGTTTTTACAAGAAAATCAATACGTGTTTTTTCAGAGATCTTTTATAGAGACAAACAAATCACCCTTTATTTTTTTAGTATAAAGATGTATCATCTAAAAAATGAACGATCAATATAAAAAAGATTTTCTAAAAGCTGGATCTATTGCTAAGCATGTTAGAGCCTTTGGAAAATCATTAATCAAAGCCGGGGCCTCTTACAATGAGGTCATAGCGCAAATTAATCAAAAAATCTTAGAGCTTGGGGCTATAGCCGCTTTCCCCCCTCAAATCGCCCCCAACCACATTGCCGCTCATTATTTACCGCCTCCCGAACAAGACATCATATTCTCGAATGAAACCCTTAAACTCGACATAGGAGTATGCTATAACGGAGCTATTGGAGACTGTGCTGTTACTGTAGATTTATCAGGAAAACATCAAACTCTTATTGATGCTGCCGAAGCTGCTCTTTTAGCTGCAGAACAACTTATTCAGGTGGGCCTCCCCATTCGAGACATTGGGCAAATCATTGAAAAAACTATTTCTTCCCGTGGCTTTAAATCAATCAAAAATCTTTCAGGGCACGGACTTGGATATTATAAGATTCACACTGAACCTAACATCCCTAACTATAACGATCAATCGACTGGTGTTATCAAAGCAGGAATGACATTTGCCATCGAGCCTTTTGCGACCACCGGAAAAGGCATGATCTACGAAAAAGGAGCCCCTACCATTTTTTCTCTATTAAAGGAAAAGAAAACTCGCTCTGAAATATCCGGCTGCTTACTTACAAAAATTAAAACTTTCAAGAGCCTTCCTTTTTCAATTCATGACCTTATTAGCGAAAATTTACCCCTTGAAAAAGTCTCTCTAGGGATTAAAGAACTTCTATCCCTTGGGGTAATTGACGGATACGCCCCTTTAATAGAAGTGAAAAATGGCATTGTGGCGCAAGCTGAAAACTCTATCCTCGTAGACAACGACGGAAAGGTTTTTATCAGCACTCGCTAAGAAAGAATATTCAACTTATTAGAAGATGAATGAGATTTATGTAATACTTCTAAAATAGATTGAACCACTTCTTCTACTCCGATTTGCTTCATACATCTGAAATCAATAGGACAAGTTCTTCGATAGCAAGGAGAGCATTCTACATGCTTTTGAATTACCTTCCCCTCTTGCCAAGGCCCTGTTACAACCGAGCTTGTAGATCCAAATAAAGCAACAACTTGCGTTCCTAATGCCCCTGCAATATGCATAGGACCGCTATCGTTAGTTAAAAGAACATTACATATAGAAATAAGACAAGCCAGCTCTCTTAAAGAAGTAAGACCCGCCATATTAACAACTCGCGTAGACAGCCCTTGGCATACTTCTTTAACAAGATTTGATGTAACAAGATCTCCAAAGTAGACAATAATCACATCTTTATCTTCCAAAAGACGCATTGTTACCTCGCGAAAACGCTCTGGGAGCCAACATTTAGCTGATCCATATGCGGCTCCAGGATTAATCCCTATAATTTTGTGATGAGACTTAACTCCATGCTGACTGAGCAAAACTCTAGCTAGTTCGATTTCTTTTTCTTTTAAATAAAGACGTGGGCTTGTATTGGAAATCGCAATGCCTAGAGGAGATAATAAATGCTTATACGTCTTAACCAAATGCTGACTTTGAGCATTATCAGGTTTTTCTAAAGGGTGAGTAAGAAGAGCCTTTCTTCCTGCTCCTTTATAACCGATTCTTACCTCAACTCCTCCCTGCCAAAACCACCAAGCAGAAGAAAATGTATTAGGTAAAATCACACCTAAGTCGTAGTTCCCTAGTCTAAGGTGGTCTAATATATTTTTCTTCTCATCTCTTCGTACGAGTCGACTAGCTTTAGTAAAAGAAAATAGCTCATTAATTTCCGGATCATCTTGCAATAAATCAGAAATAGGAGCTCGACACATCGCGGTTAATCTAGCCTCTGGAAAAGCTTTTCTTAAGTCGGTTAATAAGGGGGTTGCCATAACCATATCACCCACCCAATTAGGCATCCGAATGATAATATTTTGAGGTTTAAATTGCGATAAATCGAGCATTAGCTACCAACCACCTTTTACAACTTTTACGTACATTAACTAGACTCCATTAAAACCGCAAATAACACCAATAAAAAAACTAGAAGATTAATCCATTTTCTGAACAATTTGCATCATATTACCATCTGCATCCATAATTGTCTGCATTTTCACATGCCCAGGCACCTCTAAAACCTCTCCTATAAGCTTAACCCCTTTTCCCCTATAAAAAGAAAGAGCATCATCCAAGTCATCTACTGAAATCGTTATAATCGCATTGCATCCAGCTTCCATCTCGATCTCGTCTGACTCTTGCGCCAATCCAATACGACAGCCCTCTGCCCCTGAAAGCTCAGCCCATCCATATTCAGGAGCCTCCTCAAGAAGAGTTAACCCTACTACTTCTGTATAGAATATTATAGAGTCTTTCAAATTTTTTACTACAATCCATGAAAGAAAATTCCCCTGAACGTGCATACTCTATCCTTTATAAAAATTTATCGGATAAAATGTAGGTTATCTTCGATATTTTTTCCATAAAAAACAAAAACTATGTTTTTTA